>CAMBDN010000145.1 GCA_945865355.1 Legionella genomosp. 1 | reverse complement strand
TTTGTTTGGCGCTCATCGTTATAAAATGGGGGCCAGTGACCAACGTAAACACCTGATCTTTGCATTGGATCAGTGGCAAGAAATTGTTACACAGGCAAAGTGTGCTTAAAATTTAGGACATCACTCTTTTCGACTCAATTTCGATCGTTGTTTACACAACTTGACGGTGCCGTGCTATGTGCTTGAGAAAGTGCCCCCGCAATTGGGAAAGAGCCGATTTGGCTCCCCGGGACGGACTCGAACCGCCGACCTAATGATTAACAGTCATTTTTTATTAAATTTCAATCAGTATAAAACACTATCAAATAAATAACAACACCCTTTATAGGCAAGGTTTTTTTAGCCAATTGTTATTTAAATCGATATCATTTATTATCAATGGTAAACATGAAAACCGGTACCAAAATAGGTACCAAAAACAGTATGGTACCAGATGAAATTTATTGATAGTTATCTCAAAAATTTAAAATCCGAAAAGAACTGGTATGAGAAAACCGAAGCTAGTGGATTAGGCATCCGTGTCATGCCTAGTGGGGGTAAATCATGGATTTATCGATTTACCTTGAATGGTAAAAGACAAAAAATGACATTAGGCAAATACCCTGCGGTTAGCCTCAAGCAAGCCAGAGAGTTGCTCCTAAAAGCCCAGAGTATAAAAGAGCAAGGGATCAATCCCATTGAAGATCAGCGCCACGAACGATCAAGAGAAATTTATACGGTAGAAAAACTATTCACCGACTGGTATAGCTCATACATAGTAAAAAACCGCAAAAGACCCTTGGACATTAAAAAACAAATAGATGCTGATATTATTCCATTGTTAGGAAATAAAGCGCTTGATAAACTTCAGCCCATTGACATTACAAGAGCCCTGGATATTATTGTGAGCCGAGGAGCGCCGATTCTTGCCAATAGAATCCTTAGTTCCTTAAAGCAGGCTTTTAACTACGCCGTTAGTCGAGGTAATATTCAGCAAAATCCAGCGGCAAGCATTCGAGCAAGGGATATTGGTGGCACCGAAAAACCGCGTGAGCGTGTTCTATCCTTGGAAGAAATTAAAATAATTTGGCGATTTTTAGATAGCGAACAATGCGGCATGTCGCTCCAAACAAAGAGCGCAATAAAAATTATCATACTCACTGGCGTTAGAACCGCTGAAATCCGCCTTGCACAGTGGAGTCAATTTGATTTAGCGAATGCAGTTTGGACAATCCCGCCTGAACATAATAAAGGCGCAATTACAGTTAAAGTTTATTTATCCCTTTTCACAAAAACCATACTTCAAAAATTAAAAGAAGTAAGCAACTCAACTTATGTTCTACCTGGCTTGGTTGAAAACCGCCCGCTGGATGAAAACGCATTACCGCGAGCAATTAAGCGTATTCAGGGTAAAATTGGTATTCCTGAGTGGACAGCACACGACTTGCGTCGTACATTTGCAACTCAATTGGGTGAAACCTTGAATATCGACCCAGTTGTTATTGAAAAATGTTTAGGACATAAAATGCCGAGGATTATGGCAACTTACAATAAAAATGAAATGTTGCCGCAGAGAAAGGATGCTTTAGATCAATGGGCCCAGTGTATTGAGAATGTATTACGAGATACAATTTCAGTTCGTGACAATTTGTCACAAACTGAAATCTATGCTTTAGAAGAGATATAAATTAATCAAAGGGTGGGGACAAATTGCCCCCACCCTTTGATTAAAAAATTTTAAATAGTGAGTCGGTGAAAAACCGTCACCGACTGAATAATATACAATGCAACACACTAACTGGTGACAATGTGTCACCATTTGTAAATAACAACAATGAGCTATCATGAACATCAGCGAACAAGAATTATTGCAACTCATACAGGGCGGAGAAGGTTTAACGCTTGAATTTAAAGAGTCTAAAACCAGTGTTACTCGCAGCGTATATGAAACGGTTTGTGCATTTCTCAATCGACACGGAGGTACTATTTTACTTGGTATGGAAGATTCGGGTCATGTTCAAGGCATTGCTCCCGATGCAATTGAAAAAATTAAAAAAGACTTTATTGCCAATATCAATAATCCACAAAAACTGTACCCTCCCGCATACCTATCAATCGATGAACTAATGATTGATAGCAAGGTGATCTTGCGAATCTATGTACCCGAAAGTTCGCAAGTGCACCGATGCAATGGTCGTATTTACGACAGGAATGGGGATAGTGACTTGGATATTACAGACTATACAATACAAGTTGCCCATCTTTACCATCGCAAACAAGCCACTTACTCAGAAAATAAGGTCTATCCTCATATTGAACTTAATGATCTGCGTAAGGATTTAATTGATCTTTGCCGAAAATTAGCCACCATCGGAACGGCCGGTCATCCTTGGTCAAAAATGAGTGACATGGAATTTATTCAAAGCGCCCAGCTGTATCAAGTTGATCCAGACACCAAAAAAAGCGGTGTTACAATGGCCGGCGTTCTGTTGTTAGGCCCTGATCAACTTATTCTTTCCACCGTGCCTCACCATCGCACTGATCTCATTTTGCGTAAGGTTAATTTTGATCGATATGATGATCGTGATCTCGTTCGAACAAATTTGATTGATAGTTATGATCATATTATTGCCTTTGTACAAAAACATTTACCAGATCCCTTTTTTCTAGAAGGTATAGAAAGGATCAGTCTTCGAGATACCATTTTTCGAGAGGTTGCTGCAAATCTTCTTATTCATCGAGAATATACCAATGCTTTTCCAGCCAAACTCATTATTGAATATGGTCAGGTGCGCACAGAAAATGCCAACATACCCCATGGCTTTGGTGTACTGAATCCAGCAACACTTACACCTTTCCCTAAAAATCCAGTCATTGGGGCGTTCTTTCGCGAAATTCATCGTGCAGATGAATTAGGCTCTGGATCTCGTAAGTTGATGCGTTACGGTAAAATCTATGGTGGCGCAGATCCTGAGATGATTGAAGGGGATGTATTTCGCACTACTATTAAAGTACCTGAATATGGTGGCCCAAATATTATCACAGCTGAAGATGGAAGACCGATGGTCACGGAACACAGTGCTAACATGATCACAGAGCAATCTGCACCGCGACTTGCATTAACATCTCGTCAAAAAGAAATTATTACAATACTTCAGCAAACGGAAGAAATGTCTCTCAATGACATCAATCAACAGCTACAAAAACCATTAGCCAATAGTACATTGCGTGATAATTTAGCAACATTAAAGAAGTTAGGGATCATTGACTCTCGTGGCCGCGCTCGTGCCACTACCTGGTTCTTGGTTAAAAACCCATAGTAAGGTTTCTTGGCGGATTCCAGCGGATTCCAGCGGATTCCAGCGGATTTTAGTAGTCGTTAACCACTACGAGTATTTCGTTCAATCCAGTCATTGATCGTCTCAGTATGCCAAGCCAAAGTGGTACCATTTAATTTTACAGGAGTAGGACATTTTCCATCCATCCACCAGCGTCTTAAAGTCAGCCGATTACGCCCAATGATTTTGTCCAAATCGGCGTCGGCTAAAAATCGAACTGCTGCAAATTTTGCAACAGTTTAAAACTAAGGCAATAGGTCAATCAAACGAGAAATTGAATATTACAACTTAGGGCCATTATCTCTGTCGGTTATCGCGTTAGTAGTATTACTTTTAGTTTCGCTAATTTTAACCTTTCTTTGAATCCATTCATTGATTGTGTCAGCATGCCAAGCCAAAGTTGTTCCATTTAATTTGACTGGCTCAGGGAAGTTACCATCTAACCACCAGCGCCTGTCACCGGCCATGATTACTAGCCCACCCTCTGGCCACTCAAAGTAGCCCACTTAGGGTAAATTTTTTTACTTCATTTGTCATCCTCCACAATTTAACAACACAATTCACTATAACTCTATTTGATACTTGACTTATAAAAACAACATCAAGAAGAAACTAATAGTAATTCATTATTCAAATTAATATCAATCAGTGTATATGTGAAAATATTGTAAACATTTAATATGTAATTGATTGATACTGAATTATATGATAATTTTATTTAATTATTTTCAGGGAGACAGTCACAATGAGCGCGGGAAAGTACAAAGAATTTTCAAATAGATTAATTGTTGCCATGAAGGCCTGTGGGTATGTTGCTTCGCGATCACCCAGCGGCATTTGTATGAGGACACTTTCAAAATTAGCCAGTGCCTCCGAGCAGATTTGTCGACGTTATATTCGCGGTGATGCACTCCCAGATTATGACAAAATAATGAATGTTGCGACCCAACTCAGTGTGTCACCGGGCTGGCTGCTTTTTGGTGAACCAGATAAAATCAAGACGGTGCATCAAACCAATGCCATTGATGATGAGTTACTCCATTATATTTTGACTAAAAGTTATAATTTGTATCGAGAGGAAACCGGAAATACGGATGATTATGCTGATTTTGTACTGGAGTTAATCCACGATGTTCGTGAGATAAATACCTCGAAGGAAAATTTACAAAAAATTATTGACTTGGCTGTTGGCTCGATTGCTTCTTTCAAAGAAAAACGCAATAAACAAGCCGTGACCTGCTAGTGTATCGATGTAAGGAGTCGCAGACTTGAGTTGTACAGAAGTAAATTTACACCCACAAGCGAAAGACTTATTGTTTGGGCATTATCGAACGCTTTTAAGAATATTTCGTGAAGTGCTTGGACATCTAGAGATTGATTATATGGCAATAGCGCTACTGAGCCGTCACAATGGATTACTTTTTTTCTCGTCACACCCCTCCATTGAATACAATTTGATCGAACAAAATATTTGGCAATTGGATGCCAGCTTTCATCCTGATTTTTTTCTGGCAGGGAAGGCGCGATTATGGGAAGACCTTTACCATAAAACCTGTCAAGGATCTGTGCACCATTTTAAACAAGAAGCTCCAAAATTTCCTATAGGGATCGCGGTGCCTTCGCGTTTTGATCAATATCAAGTGGTCTATTCATATGCATCAAAATCGAATAATGAAGCCGTAAGAAATAACCTCGTGAATAAAATTGATACCCTCGGTCATATAGGCAAATTCTGTTTGCAAAAAATCTTGCAAGCAATATCACTACCGACCCAACCAAAGCCAACATTAAAATTGGTCATTAATAAAAAATTAAGGTGAATGATGAGAGAAATACTGCAACGAGACAATCCACTGCTGAGAGATATAGCCACACCCATCGAGCCTACTGAGTTTGGAGCACGTTGGTTAGAGGATCTCATTGAAGAAATGCTGCATATCATGCAAGAAAAAGGAGCGGTGGGTGTCGCCGCACCACAAATTGGGATCGGTAAGCGAGTTATCGTATTTGGCAGTACTTATAGTAAACGAAAACCAGAGATAGAAATCCCTAATACTGTGCTTATAAACCCATCATTAAAAATATTATCTGATGAAAGAGAGTTGGGTTATGAAGGATGCCTTAATGGTGGTGGCATGATGGGTGAAGTGCCCCGTGCAACAGAAATTGAATATTCAGGCTCAGACCGAGATGGAAAAAAAATAACGAAACACGCAACGGGCCTAGAGGCCCGAATACTGCAACATGAAATCGATCATTTAGATGGAATCTTATTTTTTGATCGCGTTGAAGATAAAGATACCATCATCTCCTCTGAAGAGTATCAAAAAAGGTTGTCATCATGATAAAGCATCAGACCCGTATTATTCTTGCCGGTATGATGGGCAATCTTGTTGAATCCTTTGATTTAGCAATTTGCGGCTTGTTGTCAGTCTATCTGGCGAAATATTTAATGGGTGATACCAATGCAGGGCTATTAATTGTATTCACTACTTTCTTTGCCGGTTATTTGGCCCGCCCACTTGGCGCTCTGGTGATGGGATTATTTTCTGATATTTATGGGCGAAAAATTACCCTCGCAGCCTCCGTTTTAAGTATGGGGATCGCCACTGCGTGTATTGGATTTATCCCCTCAAAAAGTGCCTTTGGAATTGGATCAATGGTTATGTTATTGATCTTACGAATCATTCAAAGCTTCTGTTGTGGTGGAGAATATCTTAATTCCTCTGCTTATTTGGTGGAAAATGCTGAAGCCTCGCAAAAAGGCTATTCCGGCAGTTGGGCCCCTTTTGGCACAATGGCGGGACTGTTACTTGCCTCCATCGCAATATTAGCCGTGAACTATTTAGTCAATACCTACCCAGAGCTAGAATGGATTGTTTGGCGCATGCCGTTTTTTCTTGCGCTGCTCGGCTCTTCAATTGGTCACATCGTTGCTAGTTTCTAATTTTCTTTAAAGTCAGTGCTGATAAGGGTTGTCTGCTGTATCATGTGCCAGGTGCAAAGTTTATAAAAATTGGGGAGCCACCTAGATGAAGCCGCGTTACAACTGGATTCCGACTGAATTATCGGAA
>CAMBDN010000144.1 GCA_945865355.1 Legionella genomosp. 1 | reverse complement strand
AACCAGTTGCAGTTGCATATTTGTTTTGACAAATCAGATAGTCAGTATAAATATCAAGCATGTCCATGCTATCCCTCCCTAAAACCAGGAGGCGAATTTTAATGGATTTTAGCTATGAGGCAAGGATCAGTGCGTAAGGTGAGTTATTTATGCAGGATTGGTCTAAATGGTCTAAAAATTTACTAACTTTCATTTTTTTTCACATCCGCTTAACATTGAGTGATTGTATTTTATACATCAATTATTAAGAAACTATTAAACGCTGCAAATTTTTGATCTTTATCGACAGATCCCCACGATTTACTTTATATTTAGAGAGTTATACCTTTTACGGATGCGTTTATTGAGGCTCAAAAATGACGATATGGTTTAAAAAATTTACTATTACTGATTTAAATCAACGGGGTGAGAACACCCTTGCGGATTATCTTGGAATAAAATTCACCGCAGTGGGTGATGATTCATTAACAGCAACAATGCCAGCAACTGAACGTACCAAGCAACCCATCGGGATTATCCACGGTGGTGCTAATGTTGCATTGGCAGAAACGATAGCCAGCACGGGTGCTAATGCCGTCGTTGATCTAGAAAAATTCTATTGTGTAGGTTTGGAAATTAATGCAAACCATATAAGATCCGTCAGAGAGGGATTGGTGGTGGGTGTTGCGCGTCCTCTTCACATAGGCCGAACCACGCAAGTATGGCATATTGATATTCGAAATGAGGATGGTAAATTAACCTGTGTATCAAGAATGACTGCATCGGTCGTTTCAAGGTCGTTGAATCGCGGGCTGCAGTGAGTATTTTGCCTCAAACTCAGTTAATAATTCCTTAAGCAATACGGTATATAATTTATGCATTTTGTTTTGTATTTAATCTTAATTGGATTAGCACCCACTTCATAAGGATAATAAAATGCATAGAGCTGCAGTATTTGCATTAATATTAATGAGTTCACAAGCCTTTGCACATGTGATTAAGCTCAGTCCAAAGGAATCTAAATCACTAACCAATCATTCACTTTGGACATTAAACGCCACTTGTAATATTCAAGGTAGCCTAACAAAAGGGAAAATATTAGTGAGTGTTACAGAAAACAAAGGTACGGTTAATGGAAAAAACTTATCTAAAGGACAAGCAACATCGGTCAATGTGAAAAATAATGCTAATGTTGCTGTTAGTGCGGAGCCTGGAACAACCGTCAATATTGTTAATTTAGGTGATACTTCAATAGAAGCTGTTTGTTATACGTAACCTTATTTTGTGGGATTTTACGAAAGATCCCACCATCTTCTTTTCGTTAGTCCTGTTAAAAATAACTTAAAATTAAACCCTGTTTTAATCATGCAATAAACCGCTGGCAGCACAAATAACGTCAAGAGTGTGCCTAAACATAACCCTCCAATTAAAACACTGCCGATTGCCTGTCGGGATTCTGCTCCTGCATCATGTGAAATAATGAGTGGTATTGCACCAAATACCATGGCTCCAGTGGTCATCAGTATCGGTCTTAACCGAAGAACGGCCGCTTTCTGTATAGCCTCAATATAGGATAAGCCCTCATGATGAAGCTGGTTTGCAAATTCCACAATGAGAATGCCATGTTTGCTAATTAAGCCAATCAAAGTGATAAGGCCAACTTGCGTAAAGATATTTAATGATTGACCCAACAAATAAGTGAGAAGCAATGCTCCAGAACAGGCCAGTGGTACGGTAAACAAAATGATCAGTGGATCAATGAAATTATCAAATTGTATCGATAAAATTGCATAGATAAAGGCTAACGATAAAACCAGTAAAAATAACATCGATGAGGACGACTCATGAAACGCTTTGGCAGCTCCCGTCCAGTTGATTTTATATTGATGAGGTAGAGAGGTTTTTGCGAGTTCCCATAATTTTTCCATGGCTTTAGCAGTGGAATCCCCCTTGTGTAATTGCACATGTAATGTTGTTGAGCGCATCTGTTGATAATGATCAAGGGCAGCTGGCTGCGCTTTAGGCTTCATTTTGGTGACCGATCCTAATGAAATGCGTTTACCCGTTGCGGTGGTCAGATACAGCTCGTCGAGTGTCCACGGTGAAGTAGCGCCCTTGATGGTTAAATTGTAAATAACCCCGTCCTTATCGAAGCTTTGTGATTTGTCTCCACTAAAAAACACTTCAATGGTTTTTGCCACTTGACTTGCACTAAGCCCGAGTTTCGCAAGCGTATTATGATCAAGCTCAATGGTATATCCTAATGTATCTAGGCGAAGATCATAATGAATGGCATCGAATTGCTTGCTGTTATCCAAAGAAGCTTTTAATTTCTCGGCTTGTGTAAATAATTGCCGATAACTGTCTGCGCTAGAAATCACTAAAGCCAATTCAGAACCAGTCCCCGCATTATCAATCCCAGGTAAACCGGTATCCCAACTCCAGACTTGTGGATCAATTGATGGGTAATGCGTAAACGATGGCTTCAACGCATCAACAATTTGGCTGGCGGAACGATGTCGCATCAGGTGTGGCTTGAGCGGAAAAATTATCGATGCTCCCCAATCACCAACAAAGGTCAATTTTTGGTCTGATTCAGGCAATGAACTAACGAGCTCCTCGAGATTTCCAATCTTATTATCCAAATCATCTATATTTTCTCCTGCAACAGCGGGGATATAAACGCCAATGAGGCCACGATCTTCTTTGGGCGCCGTTTCATGAGCAAGTAAATTATAAAGTAATATGCTGAGGCCAACAGATAGTAGGGCGATGATAAACGTAATGGTTTGCCGTTTAATAACCAACTTGAGCGATAAGCCGTAGTAATGCGCCAGTAGATGAAGGAGCTGATCAATTTTAGGAAACCAATTCTTGGGTTTATCACTCAGAAAATTGGCACACATGAGCGGTGATAGTGTTAATGCGACAATACCGGAAATAAAAACACTACCGGCAAGTGCTACTGCAAACTCAATGAATAGCTTACCCAGAAGTCCTTGAATGAAGGCTACCGGTAAATAGACACTAGCAAGCGTTAGGGTCATAGCGACAATGGCAAAGCCGATTTCACGCGCACCATTCATGGCTGCTTCAAGAGGGGACAGGCCTGCCTCAATGTGTCGCCAAATATTTTCTAAAACGATAATGGCATCATCAACGACCAAACCAATAGCTAGCACCATGGCAAGCAGGGTCATCAAATTGATTGAAAAGCCGAATAGTTTAAGAAAAAGGAGTGAACCGAGCAGCGAAATGGGAATGGTCATTAATGGAATGAGAGTGGCGCGAACATTGCGCAGGAAAAGGAAAACAATGATAAGAACTAATAAAATAGCCTCAATTATCGCTGAACGAATACTCTTGAGGGAGGCATTGATAAAATCAGACTGATCAATGATGACATTGATTTTTAAGTCCGCAGGCAAACTTTCCTTTAAATGATTTATTTCTTCGCGAACATGCTTTGATACCTCTATTGGGTTGGCATCGGTTGCCCGGTTTATGGATAAAATAAGACCCGTGTGTCCATTTACTCTGGCACGCATTTGGCTGTTGTCTGTTTCTAAGGCAACGGTCGCTAATGATTTCAAAAATACCGGGTGTTGCTGATTTGTTTTGATCAGTAGATTGTCATAATCATCTGTTGTTTTTGGTTTGTAATTGAGGGTACTGGGTGTTTTATTTTGGTAATTTCCTGCAGGCAAAGAAATCTGACTTTTGGCTAGGGCTTCAATGACTTCATCGACATTGACACCAAAAGTAAAGAGCTTCTTGGAGTCCAGGGCAATATTATAGGTATAGGGTTGGCCCCACACCTCAACTGAAGCAACACCAGGAAGACTCCGAAAAACATTTTTTAAGTTAAGGTTGGCATAATGGGTTAACGCACCAAAATCGAGGGATGTTGATTCTAGAGCGATTCCGATAAATGGGAGACCGCTTGATTTACGTTGCCGCTCAACCGTTGGCGCTTTGACTTCAATCGGTAATGCTGACTTAGCAAGTCCTACTGCATCTTGCGTTGCAGCTAGTGCTCGATCCATTGAGGTACCTGCACGAAAGACCATGGTAATTTGCGAATTGCCTGCACTCGATTGAGATGTAATATTTTCAAGGCTTTCAACGCCGGCTAGGCGGTCTTCTAATACATTAGTGATTGCTGACTCAACAAGGGATGGATCGGCATTGGGATAATAGGTATTAACGTTGATAGTAGGGAAGCTAATATCAGGGTATTCACGTATTGAAAGATTTGAAAAACAGATAATCCCTAGCACAACGATCAAGCTATTTAAAATAATGGCAGCAACAGGGTGTTTGATGAAATAGCTGGTTAGCTTCATTTTTTTTCAGTCGCCACTTCGGTTAGCGTTGGTTTAAAAATTTCGACAGCCAGATCAGGGTAGAGGCGTTCTTGCCCTTTAACAATGAGTTGTTGCCCTGGTTTAAGGCCCGCTGTTATTTCAATTGAATCACGCTGTTCTATCCCCGTTTCCACAGGAACTAGCGCTACTTTACCTTGCTCAACCACATATACAAAAGGCTTACTATTGCGAAGAAATAAGGCAACATAGGGAACAACAATTGTTTTTTTCTTCTCCTTAATGACTAAATCCACATTAATTGTTGCACCAATAAGGCATTCATCACAGGTAATATCAACATCCGCAGGACACATGTGGGTCTCTTCATCTAACATGTTCTGCACATGATTCAAGGCATATTTTCTATTAAAGATTTGTACTTCCTGACCTTCATGAATTTCAGCTAAATTGGTGCAAGGGATATCAAAATCAACAACCAAAGATGATGGATCATACAGGGTGACAACAGCATCCCCTGGATTAATTTGTGCCCCTTCACGTTTTTTGTAGGCACCAATGATGCCATCGAAGGGAGCATAAAAGCGCAGGTTATCAAGCTCGATGCTGGTTTTTGCTAAATCTTTTTGCGCATTGATCCATGCTTGCTTTTTTTCTTCTACATCTTTTGCACTGATATAACCCGTTTTAAGCAACGGACTTAGCCTATCGAACTGTGATTTAGTAAGGGTTTCGGTGGCTTCTGACAAGCGTAAGTTTTTTTCAACATCAAGATTGTCAATTTTAGCGATGAGCGTTCCTTTCGTGATTTTTTGCCCTGTATTAATCAATGCATCCAGGGTTCCAGACCCTTTGGCGATGAGTGTGCTCGTGTGTTTGGGGTGAAGGGTACCTAATAGGCGAATCGTCTGCTGAATACTTTCAAGTTTGATTACTTTTGTTTCAACAAGTTTAGGTGGGTTTATTTCAGCTTGTTTAGAGCTAAACAACGTTTTAATTCCAAAAAAAACCAGGGCCGCCGTAATAAAAATCACCCACATTTTTTGCCATATTTGCCAGGAGCTCCAGGCAGGTATTTTAAGTGTGATGTGCAAGTTTTTCAGGGAGTTCACTTTAGTTGACCAGATCGCGCCAGGACGCGCAACTATAGCATAGAGTTGATAAAATGTTAATCAATATAAGATAACATGGGTCGTTACAGTAGGTATATCTTGACCAACAAGTTTGTTGATTACCCAAGGTAGGGGCCCATAAAATTTTAGGTACGGAATATCCCTCTCGTTTGCGATCAAAATGCATTATTAATGGTGTCATTGTAATGAGCTCTTACGTCTACATGAGCTTATTGCGCTTTGTTTAATGCTGTACTTCCAGATTTAGATCGGTTTGAATAGACGTTATCAACGTTGATCCTGCAATCTACTTTGTTCATTGCGGGCTACTGCGCTGATCAAACCTATACGAATGAATTTATCTTTGGATTTCCTATGATTATCGCTTATTTGAGCCAAAAAGAACTGAAACCCGAAACAATCACCCAGGAAAATAAAGAGTTACTGCACGACGCTATCTGGATTGACTTATTGCTTCCTACGAAAGAAGAAGAGATGATGGTTGAAAACCTTTTTCATTTGAATATTCTTACACGTGAAGAGATGCAAGGGATTGAGCCATCCAGTCGACTTTATAAAGAAAATGGCGCTTTCTTTATGACCGCCACGATGATTGCAAAATCGGACTCGCCAGAACCTAAAAGTGATGCGGTCACCTTGATTATTAATGGTGATAAATTAATCACCGTCCGATACATTGAGCCACAGGCGTTTGCGCTATTTACCTCTCATTTACCGAAGTTATCAAACGAGAATCATTGTGCTCCTCACTTAATCGTTGCACTACTTGAGGCAACAATTGATCGCCTAGCGGATATATGCGAACGCATAGGGCGCAATTTAGATCAATATTCACAAACTGTTTTTAGAACGCAAGGCTCCGATAAGGTTAAATTAGACTATCGTCAACTTCTGCAAGAGCTTGGTGCAAATGGTGATTTAAATGCAAAGGCCTGGGAAAGTTTGGCGAGTCTTAATCG
>CAMBDN010000143.1 GCA_945865355.1 Legionella genomosp. 1 | reverse complement strand
GGTAATCTGTACGGCCTCTTACACGTGGATCGGGTAAATCACCAAAATATTCTACTAAACCATTGGACATCAAATAGCCTCATTTTATAAAGTGTGGCTATTTGATCATAACTTACTGCTATTTAGAAGGTTTTGGTGATCTTGCCCTGTGGAAGTGGGAACTAAACTTGACCGAAAACAGGGTTTATGGACACGCTAGGCCTTCTTGTTTGCTTGGAGAGATTACTGCGTAGCAATTTTTTAGTTAGATTTTCATCGATTTGATTTAACAATGCAGCGATCCTACACCCCGCTAGAGCTATTTGTCGTTCAGATATTTTTTGTACCAAATTTTGATATTTTTTATCGGGTACGTTGTCAGTAGGTAGTTCTTTGTATGCGCTATTTATCGCTAAAGCGTGAGATTCATCAGCCCAGTGCTCTGGATTGGTATCAGCCTTAGTTACCTGACAAGACCAACGACTTTCTATGCTCGCTACCCTTTTAGTCGCTTGTAAAAGTTTATCCTGATGACTTTTAATCAGTAAAGACCCCGCCCCGTTATCCCAGTAAGCATGCAAATTTTTAGCGATTGAGGTTCCAGTAATAGGCACAAGGTTTCCACCCCGATCTCCACTCGGTAGCTCAGCACTGACATGCGTTGCAGCATGTAATGGTTGATGTAGATCACCTGCGACGTGCAAAATAACTCGAAAGGCGGTGCCTTTATCAAAGTTGGTCGCATATTTATTTAAGAGTAAGCCCGTTGATTTCTCTATCGCCCATAAAGCGTTTATTTCTTGTAGGGGTGGTAATGGAGTGCCGTCATTGGTAAAGGGTAAATCCACATAATGCATCGTAGTGAACCATGATATGCCCTGGTAACGTAAGGTATCCAACCATACAGCAGCATCGATAAAACTTTGCGGCTTGTATATTTTATCCATTGCACGATTGTATTGATTGAATAGTTGCTGTGCATGTGGCGTCATATTGTTATAGGCAATTTGTGCAATTAAACGGTGTCCTGTGGCGTTCCAGGCGAATAGAGGTGTTATTTGTAAAATGCTAAGTAGAAAAATTATAGAGAGTTTATGTTTCAAATATTGCCCCTCGGTGATTTATACAGATTGGTAACAGGAGGTTAGGAGGGATTTTTTAAGTATGCATTTGATAAATCCCCCTTAGTCCCCCTTTTTCAAAGGGGGAGACTTATGGAGTAAAGCTGGCCATTAGCACTAACTTGACAGTAGACTACCTTGATTCAAGAATAACTATCCCAAATATGGTGACCAAGCTGGCTCTTGTACGTCACCGCCTCTGGCAGGCAGCTTCATCCTGATCCGTCCGTCAATGGAAACAATAGACAATACACCCTTATCTTGTACGTGGGTTGCGTACAGGATCAAGCGTCCATTGGGTGAAACGGATGGAGACTCATCAAAGGGTGAATCGGTTAGCTGACTAACCTGGCCGCTAGCTACATCCTGCACGCCGATATTAAATTGACTTTCAGCACGATGTAACATGACAATTGATTTCTGATTGGGCGTGAACGATGATCGTGCATTATAATTACCGACAAAAGTCATTCTGGTGATTTTGCCATCAGCAAGTGACAAGCGATAAATTTGTGGCGAACCTCCGCGTCCAGAAGTAAACAGCAATGAGCGTCCATCTGGAGAATAGCGCGGCTCGGTGTCAATTGCATCACCAAACGTTAACTGGGTTAAGTGCCCGGTCGACATATCAACGCTATATATTTTAGGGTTTCCGCCTTTGGATAACACAACAGCCAACTGTCGTCCGTCTGGAGACCATGCAGGTGCACCATTAATACCCACAAAATCGGTGAGTAAACGGCGTTTTCCTGTTTCAACTGAAACTGCATAAATTTGTGCACGCTTTTTCTCAAACGAAACATAGGCAATTTCTTTACCACTTGGTGACCACGTCGGTGACATGATGGGCTCTGATGAAACCAATAAGCTTTGAGGATTACTACCATCTACATCTGCAATATCCAAGGTGTACTTGGCACTACCACCACTTCGTTGCACCACAATATAAGCGATCCGCGTAGAAAAAATCCCCCGCTCCCCGGTCAATTTTTGGTAGACTTCATCACTGATATGATGTGCCAAAGCGCGTAAATCATTTCCGCTGATTTGATAATCCTTCGCGAGCAAGACTCGCCCATGGGCAGCCGCATCCACCAACTCAAATTTTACGCTATACCTGTTTGATCCTAGCTGCTGAACATACCCAGACAATATGCTATCAGCACCGGCCTGACGCCATAGACTAACCGCAGGTTGAGCACTAGAACTTTGCATTGGGGCTGGAATAATTCTAAACTGCCCCGACATTTTTAAATCGTTTTGGATGACACCCGTCAACTCAGATTGATGATCCCCACTGAATGAATTGATAGCGATAGGTAAGGCCGCATTTATCCCTTGAGTGAGCTCAAGATCCAACGCAAATGACGTCCCCATAAATAGCAGTATACTTGCTGCAATAAAACGTTTAATCACAAATTACCCCCTAGCATTCTCTGGTCGTACGGTTAAGCTAATATCGCGAAATAAATTAAAAGTATCTGGGTCATTCGGTACAGGTAGTGGTGATGCCTTATAGATAGCTGACTGTGCCGAACGATCAAGTATCGCATCACCACTACTGCGTGTAAGACTCACCTCCAAAACAATGCCATTCGGAGCTAGTCGGATACGAAATTGACTAGACAAACTACTATTAGCATTTTCTGGTAAAATCCACTGCCGACTAATTGCAGTAATGATCAACGCCTTGTACTTATCAACCTCACCGGCAATGCGCGCTTTATTTTGCGTATCCACTGCAGCCTGTTGTGCTGATGCTTGTTGTTTTTTTGCCAAGTCATCTTTGGCTTTTGCTTGCTTTGCTACTTCAGCACGTGCAACTTCATCTGATTTTTTCTTTTTTAATTCGGCTAATTTATTCGCTTCCTGTTGCTGTTGTTTCTTCATGTCAGCAAGATTCTGCTCTTCAATCACTTTCTGCTTTGCCAAATCTTTCAAGTGACGCTGCTCTTCTTCCAATTGCTTTTTATGCGCAACCGCAAGCTTAGCAGCCTCACTTTTTAATTTATCCACACGCTGCTGCTCGGCAATGCGTTGTTTACGGGCTGACTCAGCCTGTTGGTTTAATGCTTTTTGTCGACTGACTTCGGCCTGTTGTTGCTTTAATCGTTCTTCTTTTAAACGATTGACCGTTTCCATGACTTCCTTACTGTCCACACTGACTGCCTTAATAGCTGGTTCTTCTTGCTCCATGGCTAACGGTTGTGATGGACTTGCTTCGGTACGTGTTTCAGCGGTAAGTACAGGTCGCTCATTCGATGATTCAACAAACAGCATCACAACTATCAAAAGATGGAATATGACTGCTGCGATAAAGGCATTTCGGTAACTTGTTGACTGAATCATGCTTGACTCTCCTCTGACGAGTCGGTAAGTAATCCAACTTGCTGAGCCCCTGCCTGTTTTAATAAGCTCATTGCTGCAACGACTTTCCCATAAGGCACACCTTGGTCACCTTTTACTAAAACGTTGATAGCAGTTCCTGATTGACGTGATAATTCCAACTCAGCTGCAACACGAACCATCAAAGCCTGTGGCTCCATGGGGGCACCGGGATTGCTATTTATGTTCAGAAAAAACAGTCCTTCTTGATTGACCGATACAATGATGGGCTCACGATCAGCGGCTTTCAATGACTCAGCAGCCGCTTTAGGTAAGTCTACGGTAACGCCCTGAGTTAGTATCGGTGCGGTAATCATGAAAATGACCAGCAGCACCAACATCACATCAATATAAGGCACAACATTAATTTCCGACATTGGACTTTTACGAGGGGTTTTCTTCTTTAGCATGCACTATCCCCTTGTAGGCACAGCAGTTTGCTGCGTAATCAATGCAACCAACTCTTCTTGGAAAAGCTCGTAGCGATTAAGTAGCCCATTAGCTCGGGTGGTAAAGCGATTGAATGCGATAACCGCAGGAATTGCGGTAAAAAGACCTAGCGCTGTAGCAACCAAAGCCTCTGAGATCCCTGGTGCAACCATTGCGATAGTTGCTTGCTGAGCATGGCCTAAGGCCTGAAAAGTCGACATGATTCCCAAAACCGTACCAAAAAGTCCCACATAAGGCGAAATTGACCCAACAGATGCGAATAAAGGAAGGTGTTCTTCTAAAGCCTCAGCTTCTTTTGCCTGGCTAATTTGCATCACTCGTTGGATAGGCTCAAGCTCAACAGCACCCAGTTGGCGTACCCGTATAAACTCTTTGAATCCCGAATGAAAAATGGACGCCAACCCCTGCTTTTCAGCAATATTACTGTCAATATCAGCATAGAGTTTGCTTAAATCAGTGCTTTCCCAAAAACGATTATTAAACGCGTCATATTGCTTTTTTTTGCAATTAAAGTACCAAGCACGCTGTAAAATCAATGTCCACGATATGACCGATGCAGCAAGTAAAATGAGCATAACAAGTTTAACGACCATTCCTGCCTGCCAAAAATAACCTACAATACTTGCATGATTACCCATGTCCACTCCTCAAATTGATCTTTTCCCCCTTTGAAAAGGAGGCCTTAGTAGGATTTATAAATTTGATAAATCCCTCCTAATCTCTCTTTTTCAAAGAGAGCAACTATAAATTCACTCAGCTTCAAAGCATCCAGAAAAAAATTCCTCCGGTAAGGCTTTGGGTTTTAGTTTTTTATTAACACAGACAACATGAACGTCAGCATCACTCACCAATTGATTCATTTGATTGTGCATCAATTGCTTAAATATCAAACTACATGACTTTTTACGTTCATAGCTGGTTTGAATGGTTAATACATCATCCAGTCGTGCTGGATGCAAATACCTAATGCGTACATCATGAATGGCGAAATGTGTATCATATATCGCCATCGTAGTCAAAGATAATCCATTGTCACGTAGCATTTCTGTACGAGCCCGCTCAAAAAAACATAAAAAATTAGCGTGATAAACTATCCCCATATGATCAGTATCATCGGAGTAAACCCTATAAGTGAAGAAGTGTGCTGTATCCTCAGCTATAATCCTACTCATTTTCAGCCATTTCTATGCCAAAATGTTGATAAGCTAACTGGGTCGCTACTCTACCTCTAGCCGTGCGCATCAAAAATCCCTGCTGAATAAGAAAAGGCTCGAGTACATCCTCAATCGTCCCTCTTTCTTCACCAATTGCAGCAGCGATACTATCAACACCAACAGGGCCTCCCGCGAATCGCTCAATAACGGCTAACAGCAATTTTCGATCCATCACATCAAAGCCATTTTTATCAACACTTAACATTTCTAATGCAAGATGGGCTATATCCTCGGTAATAACACCAGTCCCTTTTACTTCAGCGTAATCTCGAACTCGACGTAACAATCGATTGGCAATCCGCGGTGTACCGCGAGCACGTAAAGCAATTTCTCTAGCGCCCTCCGGATGGGTGGTGACCTGAAGCAGGTGAGCTGAACGAGCCACAATTCGCGTTAACGCCTCTACCGAATAAAATTCTAACCGTTGTACGATACCAAAGCGGTCGCGTAGCGGCGAAGTTAATGAACCCGCTCGTGTTGTAGCCCCTATTAACGTAAACGGTGGTAACTCCAACTTTATCGAACGCGCAGCAGGCCCCTCGCCAATCATAATATCGAGTTTATAATCCTCCATCGCCGGATATAAAATCTCTTCAATCACCGGGCTTAAACGATGTATTTCATCGATAAACAACACATCCCGCTCTTGCAGATTAGTGAGAATGGCGGCAATGTCCCCTGCGCGCTCAAGAACAGGCCCAGACGTTTGCCGTAAATTAACGCCCATCTCATGCGCAATGATATGCGCAAGCGTTGTTTTACCAAGGCCAGGAGGCCCAAAGATTAAGACATGATCCAAAGCATCTTGCCGTTTCGTAGCAGCATCGATAAAAATTTGCATTTGCAAACGCACTTCGTCCTGACCAATATACTCATCAAGGCTTAACGGTCGGATAGCTCTGTCAAAGACTTCCTCAGATACGTTCGCTTGCATACTAACTAAACGGTCACTTTCAATCATTGATAGACAGTATTAGAAATGGATATGGCATTCTATCACAGCTTTTGAGGGGATATAACCAGCGCGTATGGGTGTTAAGCTTATCCTAAATTGAGAACGACTATTTTCAAGAAATGAGGACTATTGTAGAAATCCTGCGTGTTGGTAACGACTGACTCGATAAAACATGGTATGATTGTCATAACAAGTACAATTTGATTCAAATAAAAACCAATATTTCTTATTATGACCCATTTAAATAACACACACACAAGATTACTTTCATTAGATGTCTTTCGTGGGATCACCGTCGTTTTGATGATTATTGTCAATAGTCCTGGGAATCAAACGTCATATCCATGGCTC
>CAMBDN010000142.1 GCA_945865355.1 Legionella genomosp. 1 | reverse complement strand
TATCTGCCTTAACAATCAAGCAGACCTTGGGATGTAGTGCTAAGCAAATGAAGGACGCTGGATACACCGCGGCTGAGCTTAAGGCGGCTGGATTTACTGCTGCTGAATTAAAAGATGCTGGTTTTAGCGCACAAGATTTAAAAAATGCGGGGTTTAGTGCAAAAGAATTAGCCGCGGCGGGCTTTACTGCACAACAACTAAAAGATGCAGGATTTAGTGCAGCACAGTTAAAAGATGCAGGATTTAGTGCCGCTGATTTGAAAAATGCTGGATTTACGGCAGATCAATTAAAGGCAGCAGGCTTTAGTGCGAAAGAGTTAAAAGATGCAGGGTTTAGTGCAGAGGCATTACGCAAGGCGGGGTTTTCAGCGAAGGAGATGAAAGCCGCTGGATATAATGCTGGAGAGTTGAAAAATGCAGGCTATTCCGCACAGGATTTACAAGACGCAGGTTTTTCGCCGACTGATACTTCATTGGCAGGGTTACAGGGTGCTAATCAACCAGCAGTTCCTCCATCTATCGTAACAATCCCCCCATTTGGTGGTCCAACGGCCAGTCAAAAGGAATCAACACAAGCTGCAAGTACAAAACAATTGCAGGAAATATTAGATAGACAACAGAAGCAAATTGCTGAGCAACGTTATCAACAAAAAATACAACAGAGAACCTCGGCAATGGTCTCAGCTGCTACGCAGGACCTGCAAGCATGGAAAATGGTTAGTCAACAGGCATATATGGCTGGAACGCCGCCCACTGAAAAAAGTGGCGCTGGCAAGGGTGCTTATATCGCAGAGGGTGGGACAGACTTAATGGGACAATCTACGCTGAACGGGAATAAAGTTGTATCGAAAGCAATAATTAAAACGGGTGATATACTTTTCGCTGTACTTGATACATCAGTTAACACCGATGAGGCAGGTCCTATACTTGCTACTATAGTGACCGGAAAGTTAAAGGGAGCTAAAATAATTGGTAGTTTTACGCTTCCAGCTAATGCGGATAAGATGGTGATTACCTTTAATACAATGTCAGTTGCTGGTGCCGCAAAAACCACATCGATAAATGCGTATGCAATTGACGCGAATACAGCTCGCACAGCACTTTCAAGTCGTGCGAATCATCACTATTTGTCGCGTTACGGCTCCTTATTTGCAGCGACGTTTCTTGAAGGGTTTGGTAATGCATTTCAATCAGCAAATACAACTGTAACTATAGGTGGTACAGGTGGTGTATCGAATACAACTGTTCAAAGTGGTGTCGGCCGTTCCATATTAGAGAACGCTGTGATTGGTTTAGCAACGCTTGGGAAAAGCTGGGGCCAAGTTGCTATGCAGAACGTTAATCGACCAATAACGGTAGAACTCTATTCTGGAACAGGAATAGGTGTCTTGTTTACTCAGGACGTAGCGTCAATTTAATTTGATAAGCAGGTAAGAAATGGCAGACAACGATCAATACAATGATGAGTATCAGTTCGCCGATCTGGATGCGATGAGCCCAGATGCTGAGGGTGATAGTGGTCTTGGTGGGGATACGAATGAAAATAAAGATGCTGCGCGCTCGCAAGCTGGGGATCCAGGAAAAAATGATATAAAGCGTAAGGCTATTTTCGTTGTCGGTTTGGTTATTCTCATTATGGTGATGTATAAGGTAGTGGGGGGCGTGTTTTCGGGGAAAAAAGTGGCTGCGAGTGCTCCTGTACCAGCAGTTGTTGCTCAAAACCCAGTACAGACGCAGCAGCCAGAGCTTCAGCCAGCTACACAAGCACAGCCTCAATCAGTTATACCTCAACAGCCGGCCGATTCAGCCTCTGTTGACACCGGGGTCAGTCAAAAACTGGCAGCACTGGAAGCGACTCAACAAAGTATGCGCTCTGATGTCACTGCTGTGAATAATCAAGTGGGTGGAATTGGTAAGAACATGGATGCAATTGTTGCGAAATTAACAGAGTTGAATGGGATTATTACCAATCTTAATGCCAAAGTTGATGAGCAATCAAAAGAACTGGAACAGTTAGCAATTCAACGTGCGGAAGCAAAAAGAGCAAAATATACGTTTCATAAAGAAGCAGCGCACTATCCAAAATATTATATCCAAGCAGTAATTCCAGGAAGAGCGTGGTTAATTGCTTCAAATGGTACTACACTTACAGTCAGGGAAGGAACAATGATTGCCGGTTATGGCATGGTGAAGCTGATTGATCCAAATCAAGGACGTGTAGCGACCAGTTCTGGTCAAGTGATAAGGTTCAGTCAAGAGGATAGTTAAGGTCAGATATGGCTAATTGTACAGGCGGTTCTGTATCGTGTTGGATAGCCGGACAGGTTGATATACTGGCAAATGTTGCAAACAACATGCAATCAGTTGAAAGACTGGTTTCAGGAGGCGCTTATCTAATGGGCATAGCGTTTGCTTTTAAGGCTATATATAGCTTAAAGCAACACGGTGAACAAAAATCAATGATGTCGAGCAATACTAGTATAAAGGAACCACTGGTATTTTTCCTAGTAGCCGGTATGCTTGTGTATCTGCCCTCTGCATTTCATGTTGTGATGCAGACAACGTTTGGTTACAGTAATGTACTTGCCTATGCACCAACAATTACTAGTAACAATGCCTTAGGGGTTTTGTTTGGACAAGATAGTGCAGTTGGACCATCGCTTTCGATCATTATACAAACCATTGGTTTGATTGCTTTTGTTCGTGGATGGGTGTTAGTTGCTAGGTCTGCATCACAGGGACAGCCGCCAGGCGGTATGGGTAAGGGACTGACTCATGTATTTGGTGGAATTCTGGCAATGAACATAGTAGGAACATTACAAGTAATCAATAATACACTTTATGGTACTAGCTAAATAACTAATTTTATAACAGAGGAGTTAATGTGGATAAATCGCTAAAAAAGTTAAACTATATAAAAGGAATGGCTTGGTTCATCGGCCTAGGGATAATGATTTTTGGTGGAGAAATGGCCATAGCCGACGGCAGAACAATAGGTACCATGGCTTCATCAATCACAAGTTCTTTTACTAGTCTCACCAAATTAATAACAGCGGGTTCATATCTTGCCGGATTAGGCTTCTCTGTCGGTGCAATTATGAAATTTAAGCAGCATAAAGATAATCCAACACAAATCCCCATTGGTACACCAATTGCGTTAGTATTTATTGCTGCAGCGCTATTGTTTCTACCAACGATTCTCAGTGTTGCAGGATATACGATGTTTGGAACTTCTGGCGGTAAAGCTGCTGGACCAACAGGTTCTGTTTTCAGTGGATCATAGAAAAGTTAGCCAGGAAGATCACAGCATTTTCCTGGCTAACACCACACTATGTTTAATGTGAGTTCAATACATGTCTAGTAATCAAACGCCTTATCCGTTAAGGCTAATGGCTACAGCTGGCGCATGGCGGTTATATTCAGGTAGGAAGGCAGATCCGCGCTTTAAAGCGTTTGAACAGAAAGTTTTTCAGCGGGATAGATATACTTGCCAGTTTTGTGGGTTTCAAGCCAGGCTTTACCAAGATATCGTAAACCTTGATGGTAATTATGCCAATAATCAATTGAACAATATGGCTACTGCTTGCTGTTTCTGCTCGCAGTGCTTCTTTCTTGAGTCAGTGGGTGTTGGTGGATATGGGGGTGGGACTCTAATTTATCTTCCTGAATTGACGCAATCTGAAGTAAATAGCCTTTGTCATGTTCTTTTTTGCGCAGTAACCAACGATACAGGTTATAAGAATAGTGCACAAACCATATATCGAAGTTTCAAGTTTCGGTCTCAGATTGTTGAAGAAAAATTTGGTGAAGGTACAAGTGACCCATCCATTTTCGGACATTTATTGATTGATTCTGGGCCTGTTGCAGAAGATAATTTAGTTAAAATATTTAATAACATACGTTTGTTGCCCTCTAGGGCTAAGTTTCGAAAGCAAATAGAGCGCTGGGCTGCTAGTGCGCTAGAAGAAATTGCCGAGAAGTAGATGGATTAGGCTGGTTGTTGTTGACACATTGGTACTACGTGAGTATCGGCGCGTAGAAAATCAATGGCTTTTGGCTAAGATAGTCTACGTATGATGATACCATCATACTGGCGTGCATTGATTCTTGGAGAAGAGATGTAACTGGTTTAGGGTAACAAGCGGCGACGGAACATATAAAAAGAACTATAAGGACAAGGTATGGCCAAATGGGCAGAATCTTTTTTTGAAGGCGTGGATACCTTTTTTGCCTGGTTGAGCACTTCGTTAAAGCAAACCACCGAATCGTATTGTGAGCTTGAGACAGCTGATAGTCCTACCGTATTGGTTAATCATGATGGTACTTTACTGTCTGTTTTAAAAATTGAAGGTGTTACGGCACTGGCTGGTGCTGAAGAATTTGATAGATTAGTTGAAGGGTTGTCTAATGCTTTTCAGGGAGCGATGGGACGACCAGGACATGCCCTGCAAGTATATTTCAGTCACGACAAACAAAACATAAAAAAAGTCATTGAAGACATTTTTGCCCCAGCTGAGGCAACTCAAAAACGCTTAGAACTTAATTTAGATGATTTATTTAATGAGCGAGTTAACTATCTTGCTCAATACTGCGCTGAAGAGCGCGTATATTTTGTGTTAATGACACGACCCTTTAACCTCGTTTCCGATCAGCTTAAATTAGCAAACAAAGCTAAGATTAAAATGATTAAAGATAAAAAGGCCCCAGCCTTTAAAAACTCACAAACAATATATGCGGCTGTTCCCGAGCTGAGAGATACACATAGTGCTTTCGTCCGCTCAATTCTTAATGATCTTGATTCTCTCAGTATAATTGCAAAGCTATTGGAGGTACACGAAGCGTTGCATGCAATTCGTATGACGGCAGATCCTGACTTTACAGCAGATGATTGGCAGGCAAGTTTGCCCGGTGATAATATATCCGTACGTGAAGTTAATAATTTTGAGGGAGATGCTTCAGACCTGTTGTGGCCATCGTTGGCTAAACAAGTTATTCCTCGAGATGCTGAATCTTATGACAGACGAACAATTTTAGTTGGAAACAAAATTTATTCAACCGCTTATATCGACTTATTCCCAAAAGATATTAGGCCCTTTATCTCTCTATTTTCTAGAATCTTACCGACACACATACCCTGGCGTATTTCTTTCCTTATGGAAAGTGAGGGCTTAGCTACAGTTAAATTAAAGGGCCTTTTAGCAGCAATTTTAAGTTTTTCTTCAGCGCAAAATCGATTGATAAGTGACTCGGTGAATCTGTTAAAATACTTAAATATAAATACTGACGAAGCAATCATTCGGCTTCGTGTGGTTGCAACAACCTGGGCACCAGAAGGTGACCTCCCGTTACTACGACGTCGGAATTCAGAATTAGTTAAAGCAATTCAGGGTTGGGGCTCTACGGACGTTTCAGAGATCTGTGGTGACCCGTTTGCAGGTTTTGTGTCTAGTATGTTGGCAACTACAACGACAAGCCCTGCAGTTGCTACTATTGCACCACTCTCAGATATCATCACCATGCTGCCTATTACAAGACCCGCTTCTCCGTGGGAAACCGGGGCGCTATTGTTTCGCTCTCCTGATGGTAAGCCATGGCCGTTTCAACCCGGGTCAACTCAGCAAACTACGTGGATTGATTTAGTGTATGCTCGCCCGGGCTCAGGTAAATCTGTTTTATCAAACACACAGAATCTAGCATTATGCTTATCGGCCGGGTTAACACGATTACCTCGTATAGCCATTATAGATATTGGACCTTCAAGTAGTGGTTTAATTTCATTGCTAAAAGAAGCGTTGCCTGCCTCTAAGCGGCACCAGGTTGCTTACCATCGATTACGTATGACCCCTGAATATTCTATTAATCCCTTTGATACGCAGTTGGGTTGTCGTTATCCAACAGCACTTGAACGTTCATTTTTGGTCAATTTTTTAACGTTACTAACAACGCCGTTAGGAGCAGAAAAGCCTTATGATGCAATGCCAGACTTAACCGGTATGGTTGTTGATGAATTGTATAAGAGTTTTGCCGATGAGTTTAACCCAACGCCCTATTCACCAGGGGTAGAAGAGTTTATCGATAGCATTTTAGAAGAAATCGGGTTTGTGCGTGATTCTAAGTCAACATGGTGGGAGGTTACGGACGCCTTATATTCAGCAGGTTTTGCGCATGAAGCCTTGTTGGCCCAGCGTTACGCCACACCTTTACTCGCTGATGCTGCTTCTATTTGCCGAACACCATCGATTGAAGATTTGTATGAGAGGGTTACGGCGCCTACTGGCGAGTCATTGATTAATTCATTTTCACGAATGATATCTGGTGCGGTTCGAGAGTATCCGATTCTTTCACGTGTTACCGCTTTTGATATTGGTGATGCACGTGTGGTGTCGCTTGATCTTGATGAAGTGGCAAAAAGTGGTGGCGATGCGGCGGATAGACAAACATCCGTAATGTATATGCTAGGACGTTATGT
>CAMBDN010000141.1 GCA_945865355.1 Legionella genomosp. 1 | reverse complement strand
ATCTTTCTTGTTATGCGAGATCTGCTGACTGGGGCTAACATGACGGAGGCTGTCAATAAGACGATAACCAATCCGTTATATGCCAAGCAGGTTATGAGCGCACTCAGTAGCCCTAATGGCATTGATCTCATAAAAATTGCTTATGTTGTTGATATTTTCTCTCGCTATGGTGTCATTTTTTTATTATTCATGGTCGGTTTAGAGAGTTCCGTTTCAGAGATTAAGAAAACAGGCCGTGAATCGCTGTTGGTCGCTCTGATTGGGGTGTTGGCGCCTATACTGCTGGGTTTATTGGTTACCCGTTTCTTGACCCCAAACTCATCATTTCAAGCCGATCTCTTCGTTGCTGCGACTTTATCAGCAACCAGTGTTGGTATAACGGCCCGTGTGCTTAAAGAAATGAAAAAATTACATACGCACGCGGCCAAGACCATACTTGGAGCAGCAATGATCGACGACATTTTAGGTCTGGTTATTCTTGCGATTGTCAGCAGCTTAGTCGTTAATGGTATCGTTAACCTAGGCATGGTGAGCCAAATTATCGCTCTAGCGATTGTGTTTTTTGTAGGAGCTTTGTTGATTGGGCCTTGGGCATTACGAAGAGCTGTTCATTTTTTTTCGTTTATGGATCCCTGGGAAGCAAAACTATGTACTGCATTTTTATTTGTTATGGGTTTGTCGTGGTTCGCAACATTGGTGCAGTTGGCTACCATCATTGGTGCATTTGCCGCGGGGGTTATTATCCATGATGGTTTTTTTGCAGAGCGAGATGGCTCTCATAAAAATCCTCTAGGAATTAAAGAGTTAGTGGCGCCATTAGAGGCATTGCTTGCACCACTATTTTTTATGTTGATTGGTATTCAAGTTAAAATGGAATCATTTTTTGATTGGCATGTGCTATTGACGGCCAGTTGCTTAATTGTTGCCGCTGTTATAGGGAAATTAGTCAGTGGTTTAGGTAGTCGCCATAAAGGTGATAGGTTACTGATTGGGATTGGGATGTTACCACGAGGGGAAGTGGGTTTGGTGTTTGCCTCAATTGGTAGAACACTAGGGGTGATTTCGGATCAATTGTTTTCTGCAATTATCTTGATGGTTATTGTAACAACCCTTGTCGCGCCGATGTGGCTCAAAGCACAATATTCAAAACAAAAGTGATATTCACTTTCTCCCAGATGGAGAAGGGATAAACAATGGATCAAGGTGCGTACAGATGTTGCCTAAAAAAACAGACATTATTGCTGATGTCCGATTGGCGCTAGCAGAAGATGTTGGTTCTGGTGACGTGACAGCGGCTCTTTTATCAGAGGATTTAAGTGTCAATGCGATGATTATCTCTCGTGAGCCCATGTTGGTTTGCGGTCGCCCATGGGTAGATTGCGCATTTTCTACAATCGATCAATCTGTTGAAATTCGATGGTTAGTGGAGGAGGGCGCTTGGCAAGAGGTGCCAACGACGTTGTGCTACATTCAAGGTTCGGCACGCAGTATATTGACTGCAGAGCGTACTGCCCTCAATTTGCTGCAAACGTTATCAGCAACAGCAACACAAACCTATCATTATTTGCAACAACTGAAAGGTTACAATACTCAGCTACTGGATACGCGAAAAACATTACCTGGGTTACGATTGGCACAAAAATATGCTGTGAAGTGTGCCGGTGGGATAAACCACCGCTTTGGTTTGTATGACGCGTTTTTAATCAAAGAGAATCATATAAGAGCTTGTGGTTCAATTACCAACGCCATTGCAATGGCAAAAAGAACGTCGGGTAACTTATTGATTGAGGTAGAGGTTCAAACCTTAGAAGAGCTCAGTGAAGCGCTAAAAGCTAAGCCTGATCGTATTTTATTAGATAATTTTACCCATCTAATGCTAAGTGAAGCCGTACTCATGAATCACCCCCGTCAGTGTGACCTGGAGGCATCTGGTGGTGTTAATTTGGCGACGATTGGAGCGGTGGCCGCGACGGGTGTAGACTATATCTCTGTAGGTGCAATTACAAAATCTATACAGGCGATAGATTTAAGTTTATTGATTACCGCATAATAATTAGGGACGATAGCGGAGCTAACAACCCCTCCATACCTTAACTTGTTTGCGGTATCCAGACATCCTGCCAAGCTTCTGGATCTCCGCAGGACGTTGGCTAATGCGTTTGAATCAGGAAAAAGCAGTCGAATTACTAACCCAATCCATAGAATGAAGAGGATATTTCCATTGAACCCAAGAATTGTTTTCACCGGTGGTGGCACAGCTGGTCATGTGGTACCAAATATCGCTTTGATCAACGAATTGCAACCTAAGGGGTGGCAGATAGACTATGTTGGTTCAGCAGATGGGGTTGAAAAAGCAATGATAACAGCGATTAAAATTCCCTATCATGAAGTCAGCAGTGGTAAATTGCGCAGGTATTTTAGTTGGAAAAATTTTTTCGATCCGTTCCGAATTGTACTGGGCGTTGGACAATCATTTTTTCTGTTACGGAAATTGAAACCGAATGTTGTCTTTTCCAAAGGTGGTTTCGTTGCTTTTCCTGTCGTTGTTGGTGCGTGGCTAAATCGTATACCAATTGTAGCGCATGAGTCTGACATTAGTCCTGGACTTGCCAATCGTTTGAGCTTTCCCTTTGTTAATAAAATTTGTATTACATTTGCCGAGGGTAAAAAGCACTTTAAACGTCCTGAAAAAGTTGAAGTTACCGGAACACCCATTCGTCCACAGTTGTTTGAAGGCAATGCTAAAAATGGCTTGAAACGGTGTGGTTTTAATTTTGAAAAACCTTGCTTATTGGTTGTCGGTGGAAGTATGGGTGCTAATGCACTCAATATTGGTGTGCGGCAAGCAATTGATAAATTGTGTGAGCAATTTCAAGTTATCCATTTATGTGGAAAGGGGAAGGTTGATTCTTCCTTTGCAGATCGAGCTGACTACCGTCAATTTGAGTATGCGAATGAAGAGTTGGCTGATTTTTTTGCAGCAAGTGAACTCGTTATTTCACGTGCAGGTGCGAATGCGTTGTATGAAATACTTGCCTTGTCAAAGCCACATATATTGGTACCGCTGTCGGCAAAAGTTAGTCGTGGTGATCAGTTGCAAAATGCGCATTATTTTCAGCACCAAGGGATAAGCGTTGTGGTTCACGAGGAGTCATTAACGGCCAAAAAGCTGCTTGCAGCGGTCGATGAGGTTACCAAAAATCGTGTTGAGATCATTCATAAAATAAAAGAGCTGGCTATTGAGTCAGCCACCCTGAAAATTATTGCAATTATTAGTGAGCAAGCACATGTTTAATTCGCACAAACTGTTTGAATTTGTAGCTCGTCAATGGCAGGAAGAAATTATTCCTAGTCTTTGTGACTATATTAAAATACCCAATAAATCACCACATTTTGATGCTAAATGGCAAGAACATGGCTATATGGAGCAAGCAACCTCCCTTATTGCAAATTGGTGCTATGCGCATGCCCCTAAAGGTATGGCGTTGGAGATAGTGCGGCTCGAAGGACGTACCCCGTTGTTATTGATGGACATTCCAGGTCAGATTGATGAGACCGTCGTGCTCTATGGTCACTTAGATAAGCAACCAGAAATGACGGGTTGGCATAAAGACTTAGGTCCATGGCTACCGGTATTGAAAGATGGATGCTTGTATGGTCGAGGTGCTGCTGATGATGGTTATGCTGCATTTGCCTCTCTCACCGCGATTCGTGCTTTACAAGAACAAGGCTTGCCACATGCTCGGTGTGTGATCATTATTGAGGCTTGTGAAGAAAGCGCCAGCTTTGATTTGCCTTATTATATTGAAGCACTTAAAGAGCGTATCGGAAAACCTGCGTTAGTTATTTGCCTCGATTCGGGTGCTGGTAATTATCAGCAGTTGTGGATGACAACATCTTTACGCGGCAATATTGTCGGTGAATTATCTGTAGAGCTGATTAGTGAGGGGGTTCATTCGGGCAATGCCAGTGGCATTGTAGCTGATAGTTTTCGGGTCGCTAAGCAGTTAATCAGTCGAATTGAAGATGAAGTGACAGGGGAAATTAAATTACCTCAGCTGCATTGTGAAATCCCCGAGCAGCGTATGCATGAGGCAGCTGATTGCGCAGCTGTATTGGGTGACGAGGTATATACCACACTTCCATTTCAACCGGGTGTGCAGCCAATGCTTAATGATCATCATCAATTGATTTTAAATCGCACCTGGCGTCCGGCTTTAACCGTCACTGGCGCTGAAGGATTTCCGGCAATAGCTGATGCTGGGAATGTACTTCGGCCAAAAACCGTATTGAAATTATCCATGCGCATACCACCTACGGTATGTCCTAAAGAAGCCTCAACGGCATTGCACAAAGCGTTGATCGATAATCCTCCTTATGGTGCGAAGGTTTCTTTTCATCTTGGTGATGGGTCAAAGGGTTGGCATGCTCCTGTATTAGCAGATTGGTTGGCGAAAGCTAACGACAATGCATCCATGCTTTTTTTTCAAAAGCCAGCTGTATACATGGGGGAGGGGGGTACGATTCCTTTTATGAGTATGCTGGGTGAAAAATTTCCTGAAGCACAATTCGTGATTACCGGGGTTTTAGGCCCACACTCCAATGCTCATGGACCGAATGAGTTTTTGCACCTTGATATGGTAAAAAAACTAACGTCATGTGTCGCCTCCATTCTTTATGAGCACTATCAGACTTTAGCCGGTGTCATTTGAGCGGCTCCCATATTGCACTATTAAAAACTAAAACGACCCATTATCATCAGTTATTTTTCACGCAGTGCGGCTCAAGGGTAAAGACATCTAAATTTTAGGTGCAATGGCAACTTGTACGCTTAAAATCATGGTAAATAGTTATAAAAAACTCTAAAGATCTGTCGATTTTTATCCAGATTTAGGTTAAAGTGCACAGCAAAAAAGAACGAGGTAGTGCGGCTCATGTTCAGAAAACTCAGAGGAATGTTCTCAAACGATCTATCGATTGATTTGGGAACGGCGAATACGCTAATTTATGTCAGAGACAAAGGGATCGTGTTAAACGAGCCATCTGTTGTGGCTCTGCGAAATGAATCAGGTCAAAAAAGGGTGGCAGCAGTCGGGGTTGAAGCCAAACGTATGCTGGGTAGAACCCCTGGTAATATCAATGCTATTAGACCGATGAAAGATGGGGTCATCGCTGACTTCTTTGTTACTGAAAAGATGTTGCAGTACTTTATTCATAAAGTTCATGAGAACCGATTTTTACGGCCAAGTCCACGTGTTTTAGTGTGTGTTCCTTGCGGTTCAACACAAGTTGAACGACGGGCCATTCGTGAGTCAGCAATGGGTGCTGGTGCGAGAGAAGTCTTTTTAATTGAAGAGCCGATGGCTGCTGCTTTGGGTTCAGGTATGCCAGTTGAAGAAGCAAGTGGTTCGATGGTTGTTGATATCGGTGGTGGTACCACAGAGGTTGCGATTATTTCTTTAAGTGGAATTGTGTATCATCAATCTGTACGAATTGGTGGTGATAAATTTGATGATGCGATTGTATCTTATGTTCGTCGTAACTATGGCACCTTAATTGGTGAAACGACAGCAGAGCGTATCAAACATGAGATTGGGTCAGCATTTCCTAGCCGTGATCTTTTTGAAATCGAAGTTCGTGGTAGAAATCTAGCTGAGGGCGTCCCTCGTAGTTTCACTTTAACAAGTGCTGAAATTTTAGAAGCTCTTCAAGAACCATTGTCAGGTATCGTTGGTGCTGTTAGAGCCGCGCTTGAGTTGGCACCGCCGGAACTTGCAGCAGATATTGCTGAGAGAGGAATGGTTTTGACAGGTGGTGGTGCATTGTTGAAAAATATGGATACGTTGCTGATGGAAGAAACCGGCTTGCCGGTGTTAGTAGCAGAGGATCCGTTGACATGTGTTGCGCGTGGTGGTGGTAAGGCTTTAGAAACAATGGATTTACGCGGTGGTGATTTCCTCTCAACAGAATAAGGGTCGCTCACGATCCTAATGATTCCAGACGTAACCATTCACCAAAAACGAAGCAACTGCAACATTTTGGTGTTGGTTATTACTGGGTTTTTTCGACTGAGGAACGTTAAAGAATGATGCCACAGTTTGATACAAAAGCGGAAAATTACTCAACTCACTCTACCCATTATCAAAGTAGACTTTTTGCTAAAAACAGACGTTCTTCTACCGGGTTTGTGTTGGCGATAGCCATATCCTTGGTTCTCATGATTGCTGACTATCATTACCGCTATCTTGATAATGTGCGTGTTGGTTTTTCTCTGCTGATTTCACCTTTGCAATATGTGGTTGATTATCCGGTGCGTGTTATTGGTTGGGTGAGCTCATTAATTAGTACTAAGAAGTCGCTAATTGATGAAAATATGCAACTACGTTATCAACAAACAATGCTCGAAGCCCAGCTGCAACAGTTGTTAGTGATTAGCAATGAAAACTCCCAATTAAAAGAATTATTATCTGCTTCCTCATCTGGAAAAATGAGAGCTATGGCGGCTCAAATTCTGGCGGTTGATACCACAAGCTCCAGGCAGTTATTAGTTTTGAACAAAGGAAAGCGTG
>CAMBDN010000140.1 GCA_945865355.1 Legionella genomosp. 1 | reverse complement strand
TGCCAATTGCTCTGCAGCAAGGCGCTCACGTGCCAATTGCTCTGCAGCAAGGCGATCTCGTGCCAATTGGTCTGCAGCAAGGCGCTCGCGTGCCAATTGTTCTGCAGTATCATCACGCGCCGATTGTTCTGCAGTAGCATCAGGTGCCAATTGTTCTGCCGCAAGACGCTCTCGCGTAGCTTGGGCAGCAGCAGCTCGTTCACGTGCAATTTTTATTGACGCCGCCATAGCACGTTCGCGCTCAGCTTGCGATGCAGATAAGCGTTCGCGCGAAGATTGTGATGAATGGATCTCCTGAGTCAGTACAGGAATCATGGTATTGTTAAGATTTTTTTCTTTTTCAATAATTCGTGCTAACTGCAGCGCCTCTACTAGCATTTCTGTCTTATGCTGTGTATATATTTCTCGCATTGATTCCCATCGCTGCGTTGATGACTTTTCGTTAGGGGCTTGTTGTTCGTAAAATTGGCGAAGAGGACTTTCAGCAGGAAATTTTTGTTGTACGAATTTTAAAAACCCATTGTATAAAGGTCGTTTCCAGTTGACCGTTTGATAGCATGTAATTTTTCCTTTCATTAACCCTTCTATCCACGAAGCATCACCACTTAATCCAACAAAGGGCTCTGCTTCATTTAATAGCGTTTGAACCGTTCGTCGTTGCAACTGCCTAGGATTAATTAGACGAATTGAAAATGTTCCTGTGCCCTGAACACACCCCTCTGCCTCAAACAGATTCGAGGCGTTTTGAGCATGATATTCAACTTTTTTTATTTGTTTAAGATGGACGGTGGATAGTTCGATAATTGCTTGCTTATAGATCCTTTTTAATTCATTAGGATCGGAAAAGCCAGGAATAACAAGATCGATTTGGGTTTTCTCAGGAGACCTCATGCGAAGCAAAATAGTATTTTGTATGAACGATTTTACTCTAACCGTATATTCATAAGCAGAGAGCGACTCGTCTTCAAAAAAACAACCATAGAATAAGGTAGCGCGAGCATGGTATTCAGCCTTATTTTCGACTGATGAATCTATAAGATGCTCTAAAAATTCACTGTCGATGGGATCTATTTGTTCAAAACCACCTGGAAATTTAGTCATATCATCAACATAAACCCCTAGCTCGTGCTCTGCGAATCCCGTGCTGAAACGTTGATCGCCAGAAGACGGATAATACACAATATTATTGGTGTGATGTAAGCTATATTCAGGCACCGTATAGATTGGTTTCTCATATGCATGCAAAATTTCATAATCTTCTTCAACTAACCGATGTGGATTCGCAGCAACAACAATGGCATTTGCTGCTCTAAATTTACAGGCCATATCCTCTGACCTTAGAAGGGGATGAAGATCTTGCCATCCATGCCAATAAGGTGAAAATCCCCAATTATCATCCGACATCATTGCTAGCTCTTGATACGATAGAGTCCTACCATTTTTTACCACCGCTCCGCGACGAATGGTAACTTGCTTATAATCAGTGCTATCTAATACCGTCAACTGCACTGACTTCTTAAAATCGCCCAGTTCTTTTAACAAAAAATCGTATAAATCTACTTGGTAGCCACTAATATCACGCTTGATCACCCACTCAATCCGCAAGTCTTTGGATTTGGCCAATATAGAACGAATAAAGTCTGCCGAAGCAACTAAATCTCCAACACGTTGATGCATGTATGACGTGAGCAATACAATAGATGGCATGTTGGCTCCTCGAGCAAGTGGTTAAAGCAGCAAGTTTAACAGCTGAAACTTAATAAAATATTAAGCTTCAGCCACTCTACCAACGACTAAACAACAATTGCTCAAGCTCTATCAACGATGCAACTTGGTAATTTGGTGTAATGCCCTGGGGAGCCGGTTTATTATCCGTATTCAGCCAACAAGTATCGAGACCGGCATTGATTCCTCCTAAAATATCGGACTCAGGATTATCACCAACCATCAATACATATTCACGATCAACGGGCTCACCCATGTTCGCAAAAGCATGCTCAAAAATACCCGGATGAGGTTTAGCAACACCGACTTGCTCTGAGATCACTAATATATCAAAGTGATCTTTAAGCCCCATTCGTTCAAGTCGGGCCTGCTGTAAAACTGTAAATCCATTCGTGATAATGCCCAGTTTGGCTTTTCCCTTTAACGCACTAAGAAGGCTCATGGCGCCATCCCTTGGCGTACATATATCAACCATTGCCGCCATAAAACCTTGATTTAAGTCTTTAGTTTTAACCTGTAGCTTATTTGCCCACGATTTGAAACGCTGATGTTGCAACTGGTCTGCGTTAATTTCGCTATTCTGGTAATCAACCCACAGTGATTTATTTAGCGCCTGATACTCCTGGTAATCCAAAGGGGTAAATTCAACACCGAAATTAGAAAACATCAATTGAAGTCCACTAAATGCATCAAAATGAAATAACGTTTCATCTGCATCAAATAATATCCACTGATAAGTCTTCACCGAGTTCCCCATTCATCATGCTCGTTCAGCACCAGCTTGTATTTTACCAGAATTTCGGTGATAGAGCAGGTGAATGAATACCCCTACAATTCAATTAATCACTTGAACGGACATCTTTCCATACTCGTCGGTCTCGACACCATGAATGATGGTTTGAAAGCCAGGTAGTGCCTGGCCAATTTCATCCAGCATGAGCAAAAAATCGAGAATAGGTTCGCAGCCAACTGTAATTTCTTCACCTGGCATAATCAAAGGAACACCCGGTGGATACGGTAAAATCATGACAGCGCAAGTTTCCCCTTTTAATTGATCTAAGGGCACGAGCTTAACTTCTTGTCTTATCAGTTTTTGATAAGCATGATGTGGTGTCATCGTCATTTTAGGTAAAATATCAAACGCATGATACATCGCTTTAGGTAAATCATGTTTTATCATTAAGGCATGCATCGTTTGGGATAGCGTTTGAATCGACATCCGTTCATAAAATTCAGGATGCTGTTGATACAGTTGTGGTAGCATCGTTTTTACCGACGCATTTTCATCATAAAGTTGTTTGAATTTATTTAACGCGGCTAACAAGGTCATTGATTTCGCCTTGGTGATACCGATGCTAAATAAGAATAACATTGAATAAGGCCCTGTCTTCTCAACATTAATCCCATGTGCATCAAGAAATTTATCAACAATACTGGCCGGGATCCCCCAACTATCCAGTTTGCCATTCTTAATGCCAGGTAATAGTACAGTCACTTTGATCGGATCTAAAAATAAATGACCTTCGTCTACATGATGAAAACCGTGCCATTGCTCTTTGGGCTTCAACGGGAAGCAAGATGGTTTTTTCCCTTGAGTCGATTGCCAAACATCAAAATACCAAATTTTACTTTGCTTTTTTAATCGTTTTATTTCCGCACGAAAATCCAATGCTAAGCCAATCGATTCACTGATCAGATCATAACCTTGCTGGCCGTGCATCATCGCAGCCGAAACCTCACAACTTGCAACAATCGGATAAAATGGAGAGGTGGAGGTATGCATCATGTAGTTTTCATTAAGAATCTGTTCATTAAATTTACCTTTGATATGAATCATAGACGATTGGCTAAACGCTGCTAATAATTTATGTGTTGATTGCGTCTCAAAAATTACTTGATCTTTTTGGGGCGTTAAAGACAAACCAAATTTTCCAGCATAAATCGGATGAAACCGTGTATAAGGGACCCATGCACTATCAAAATGCAGGTGTTTTATTTTAAGTTGCTGTTGTATTTTTTTAACATTATAAAGAATACCGTCGTAAGTAGAGTTGGTAATGACCGCATATGTTGGCCACGCTGATGCATGAGGGTGTTCAGCAATCTTATCTTGTATCGCTTTTTCAGTGTATTCAGATTCAGGGATTCCCCCGAGAATTCCGTAAGCATTTCTAGCCGGTTTTAAATAAATTGGAATAACATCAACCATCATTAAAAAATGGGCTAATGACTTGTGACAATTACGGTCAATAATGACGGTGTCACCGGAAGTTGCTGAATACATACCAACAATTTTATTCGATGTTGAGGTACCGTTGATAACGATCAGCGAACGATCACTACCAAACGTATTGGCAATGAACTCTTCCGCCTCACGTTGAGGTCCAGAATGATCAAGTAGACTGCCAAGCTCTTCAATTGAAATAGATAGATCGGATAAAAAAATATTTTCCCCAAAAAAATCATAAAACGCCGCGCTGGTTGGCGTCTTCTGAAAAGCTGTCCCACCTAAATGTCCGGGCGTACTAAATGTATAGTTAAGTTTGCGTACATACTGCATTAATGCACGGGTAAAAGGCGGTAAAATAGCTTGTTTATATTTTTTTATGGCTTGTAGTACACGCTTAACATCAGCTCTGGATAAATTTGCATCATACTGTAAAAAATCTAGAGTGAGATCAAAATCACCCAGATCAATATCGACGGATGCATGATTATCTGTGATAGCGAAAATTGGTAACAATTTATTATGATTTGAAAAATGATGTAAATCTTTAAAACCAAAATCATCCCAATCATAAAGAATAGTAACAATACGTGGATTCAAACGGCTAACGGCAAAGGCTTCAGCTAATGATGTGCAGTTAATGATCTTACACTCTTTTTGAGCTAAATAACTTTCAAGCTTTCTGATGAAATGGGTCTTATAATCTTCCATATCCTTTGCATAAACAACAAGTATGTTATTCATGTTTTCCCTCTCCAAACGTTTTAGAAGCTTGATAACTAACGCCCATGAATCAAGGGGAGCAGGACCCGACGCATCTTGGACAAAATTCTCTTCGGAAAATTACCGCATCAACTGATAGTAATTAAATACTACACATTAACCATTAAACGCCCCCGTTGAAAAGGAGTATTTTTTATTAATGCATTTAATAAAACCCTCCTAGCCTCCCTTTGTGAAAGAAAGGGTCTCTCAAGCTAGTAACCTCAATAAGTCTCCCCCTTTAAAAAAGGGGGACAAAGGGAGATTTTTAACACCGACTGCAAGACTTTAGCCTGCCCTCAGAGCAATATTGTGATTAGCTATAAGGTTTTACAATGACTGTCGTGCCAATATCAACAAAGTTTTCATTTAACCATTTAGCTGCACTAGGCAATACCCTTATACATCCATGACTCGCGTTATAATTAGGCACTTCATAGGCAGCATGTATTGAGTATCCAGCATTGAAATGCATGCAATATGGCATCCTGGCTCCACCGTGAGTTTCAATAGGAAACTCGTTCGATGTGCAATCTTCTCCCTTTTTCGAATAAACTTTAAATGTACCGGTTACGGTGTGGCAAGGTTGTCCTATATCCTCACAATAATCCATCCCGCCTGAGGCACTACCGGTCTCTACCCGGTTACCTTGTGCATCATAAGCGGCCCAAGCTGTAGCTTTAGGATCAAATACAAATACTTTTCTACCTGTTGCTTCACGTTTTTCTGGAAAATAATTACTACCTTTATGATCAGAATCCATGCTCATGGTATAATGCGTATAGCCAGCATCATCAACAATAGGTACTGAATTATCCACTGATGCGCAAGCTGCAGTTAACATACATATTGGCACTAATAATAGTTGTTTTTTCATTATTTAGTCCTCCATCGTTTTCTAATGTATCGGATGGATCAGAAATATATTTAGCTTTTTTATAGGATATTTATGTGGATTGATTTAAGTCCCCTCAAAAAAAATCGTGATTTTAAATATTTATATTTCGGGCAATTCATTTCTTTTTTTGGCACCATGATGACACTGGTTGCTTTGCCCTATCAAATTTATCAACTCACGAACTCAACCTTCGCTGTCGGTTTGCTAGGTATCGTCGAACTTGTTCCACTGTTGCTCACCGCCTTCATTGGGGGGGCATTGGCCGATGTGGTAGATCGGCGCAAATTATTAATACGCGCTGAGTTTGGAATGGCCATCGGATGTTTATGTTTAGTAGCTAATGCGCTACTTCCTCACCCAAGTTTGTGGATGGTTTACGTTATCGCCGCAATACTATCTGCATTAAGCGGAATGCATCGGCCCTCCTTGGATGCATTAACACCCCGCCTTGTCAGCCATGAAGAAATCCAAGCGACCAGTGTGCTATCAATGTTTAGAGCAACTGTCGGTATGATTGGCGGGCCCGCTGCAGCAGGGATCTGTATTGCAAACCTTGGGCTTGCATGGACGTTTTCTTTCGACGCGATGACTTTTGTCTTTTCAATCGCAGCACTTTCACAAATAAAAAGCCTGGCCCCTGTAAAAGACCAAGAGCCACCCAGTGTAAAAAGTGTTTTTGCCGCTATACAGTATGCCGTTGGACGACAAGAGCTAGTGGGGACATATGTGATTGATTTCGTCGCAATGGTCTTTGCCATGCCAAATGCATTATTTCCTGCCCTGGCGGTGATTTATGGGGGAACAAAAGCACTTGGCTGGCTATATGCAGCGCCGGCGATTGGTGCATTTTTCATTACCGTTTTTAGTGCCTGGACAAAGAACATCAAGCACCACGGAGCCGCCGTTGGATTTGCAGCAATCATGTGGGGTAGTGCCATTGCCTGTGTTGGAATGGCCAAT
>CAMBDN010000139.1 GCA_945865355.1 Legionella genomosp. 1 | reverse complement strand
GCTGAAACTGCTGCTCGTGAATTAGCTGAACGCACGGCCGCTGAAACTGCTGCTCGTGAATTAGCTGAACGTGATCGTCTGGCTGCTGCTGATCCTGATGTTGTCTACAATAAAAGCCTAGATGCAATAAAACAGCAGGTGAGCAAGCGGAATCCGAAAGAGCTCAATGATTCTATCTCTAAATTTATTGCTCAAATTGAGTATTTAAAGAAAAATGACAAAGAGTTAATTAAAGATCTTATCACGGCACTGGATAATACAAATAAGTTTCTGACAGGCGATAAAGAGATGTCTTCTTTGGTGTATACAAAGTATGCCAATAGTGTACAACAGGGCAAAGCATCGATGGGTATGAAGATTCTCGGTGGTTTAATGATAGCGCTTAGTATTACGGTATTGATATTAGGTCTTGTTTTTTTCCCCATGCTTACCAGCGCTGCCGGAGCTTCAGCGGCAGCTCTTTCTTTTGCACTCACAGCAACAGCGGCTAAGGTAACAGCTGGCGTAGCTGTCGGTGGTACGACTACTCTGCTTTCTGGTTTTGGGGGGGGCTTCTTTGTTTTGGGTAGAGCAACGGGTCTTTCTAAAGCCATCAGCGACGTTAATGACGCTCAAAACAAATACGAGTCTACCGCAAAACCAAAAGAATAGTATTGCTTTGATACTGCGTGTCAGGGCGAGAGCGTCAAAATTTTTTAGCACAACAATGATCCAATTACGTCATCCCGAACACAGTGAGGGATCTCCTACCAGCTGCTGGAGACGCCTCACTGTGTTAAGAATGACGTGGTTTTACAGTAATTGATTTTAGGTGATCTTGCCCTGGCTGATGGCTTTGTTGCATAACCCTGTGCATGGACGTTCCGGACACCCTCTTATGTTGGTAATACATCCCAAATCAAAAAATATGGCAAATTTCGCTTATTTTGTATGAAGAGGATGCATTTTTGCTGCATAAAGCATCACATATAACGGCTGTTCGTTCTGTAATCGGGCAACAACTCTCTCTTCATAAATAATTTGAAAGCCGTGATCTGCACACAAGCTCTTAATGTAATCGGGATGATGGCAGAATCGAGCACTCTCTTGAAGTTGCCATGATTCTTTGTCGCTTATTTCATGGGTGAAAAGGAACAAGCCTTGGGGCGACATACGTTGGTGAATGGTCGCAAACAGGGTATCTAACTCTCCCAAATAAGGGAGTACATCTGCCGCTACGGCTAGCTCATAGCAGGGGCTGTTTTTCTGTAAGAAAGCTATCAACTCTGCTTCGACCAGTTGATCATAAATCCCTTTTTTCTTCGCTTCTGCCAGCATTTTGGCCGCGATATCTACGCCCGTTAAATGTTCGCTTATTTCGCGAAGCACAGCGCCACATAAACCGGTGCCGCAACCCAAATCAACGGTGTTTTTTACGTTGAGGCAATTTAATTGATGTAAAACGCGGGCGATAAGCTGGGGTATGGCGTAGTGTAATGGTCCTTGTACGTGTTGGTCATAAAACAACGCATAATTATTGAATAAATTCCCAACATACGTGGCGCATGCGTCAGGGTTTTTTTCATTTCCAGATAAGGCGTGCAACATAAATTGGCTGGCTTTATCTTGCGGATTGGCAGTTAGTGCTCGTTTCAGTAAAACAACGGCTTGCTCACGTTGCCCTAGACGAATATGAATAGCCGCTAAGTTATTTAATGCGGCAAAATGATCCTTTTGTACCGTTAAAAGGGTGTCAAAATGAATGATCGCTTCGTTGAGATGCCCTAGAGCCATTTGGGCAACGCCCGCGTTGTATAAATATTCAGTATTGTGTGGATGGTGTTGCAATAAGACATCGTAATGCATCAATGCATTTTCAAACAGATCATTGTGAATAAACGTTGCGGCAAGGTTATTACGGGCATCTATGTTACTGTTATCTAAAGCTAGGGCTTTAGTGAAGTAGTCGACAGCCCGTTGTCCTTGCTCTTGCTTTAAGGCAACAACACCAAGATTAGCCAATGCTTCAACGTGCTCGCTATTGATCAACAATACCTGATGAAAACTTTGCTCAGCTTTTTCTATCGCATGGGCTTCTAATTGCAAGGCACCAATGTAGAATTGTGCATCCGCATGGTTTGGATTGAGGGTGAGGACATTATTAAACTGTTTCTCCGCAGCGTCCAATTGATTGTTTTTAAGTAATAACAAGCCTAAATTGTAATGCGCTACCGCAAAATCTGGTTTTGCATGAACAGCTAGACGATAGTGTTGCAAGGCTTGTTGAAATTCATCTCGTAAGGCATAAATCGAGGCAAGGTTATTATGTGCGTGGGCATAATCGGGGTCGATTTTTAATGCTTGTTGATAATGAAAGATAGCCTTATCCAGCGCTTGCGTTTTTTTGTAAGCATTAGCAATATTATTATGCAGGATAGCATCGGTTGGATGCAGCTCAAGTGCTTGGAGAAGATAAAGGAGCGCACGATGCATATCATCGAGCTGTGCAAAGGCGAGCCCTAGGAAATGAAGGGTTTCTACATGCTGTGGTGATATGGATAATAATTGCTCATAACAGCTGATCGCTTGTGGCAATTGTCCTTCCTGTTGGAATAGCTGGGCTTTGGTAAATAGCGCTTCGATATTGCTGTTCATAGTGACGTTACTATCCCTCTGCCGTTGTTTGCTAAATTGACAAAATGGCCAAAAATTCTTAGACTGTTCCATCTTTTCTAGATTTTACTCTATATTTTATGCCTAACAATATCTCTATTTTTGATTTTGATCGAACATTAACTAAACGGCACACTTTTCCTTGGAATAGCCTAGACAGCTACCCTGTTCCTTACGCTTATGAAACTATCTATGAAAATGGAAACGCTGAAGCTTTAGTAAATATGAAAGCGGGTGCGCATGAGCAGTTGAAGCATGACGCTGAGCAACTAGGTGCAATTGCCACCTATCATAATAATCCTGCATTTATCGCAGGTTTTATTGCCGTGTTGCTGGGTAAGAAATTAATATTTAAAGAGACCCTTTTATCAAATAGCATTCCGGTTGTTGCAATAAATTCTTATGAAGTAGAGGGCGAAGAGAAACCCTTTTTAATTTCCTATATCCCTGCTCTCGGTGATGAATTTAGTCAAACACTAGAAAAATTAGTAGGAAAAAATAATCAAATCACTTTTTTAAGAGCAACTCTTTTCGAAAAAGGGTTGATAAAGGAAGATGAGATGATTCAATATTTTGATGATTCAGAAGAAAATTTTAACCATGCGAAAACGTTATCGCTGGTTAATAGCCATTGGGTTGATCCTAAAAATAATGTATTTACTGTTATTAAGACGTTTTATGGTGAACCATTATCAGCAAGAAAAACGGAAGAGGTGGTTGACGATGTTGACACAAGGTCAGCGCCTCATGAAGCGGTGGTTGACGATGTTGATACAAGGCCAGCGCCTCATGAGGCGGTGGTTGACGATGTTGATACAAGGTTAGCACCTCATGAAGCGGTGGTTGACGATGTTGATACAAGGTCAGTGCCTCATGAGGAGGTGGTTGACGATGTTGATACAAGGTTAGCACCGCATGAAGCGGTGGTAGAGGATCTTAACGCAAAATTATTGTTCAATACAGTTCCTAAGCCGCCACCTATTTCAGCCAGTTTCTTTATGCAAATCATGGCCAGTAATACAGCAAAAATAATCGGTGGATTATTCCTAATCGTCGCTCTTTTGGCGCTAGCCCTGGGCATTGTTGCGGGGGTTTCCGGGGTTGCCGTTGGGGTTGGCGCTACCGTGTTGGGTGCCGGTATGTTAGGTGTTGGTTTGTTTGGCTATCGTTTTTTCGCCTCGAGAAGTCATAAAGCAGAGATTAAAGAGGAAGAACAACAAAAATTAGTGTGTGCTCAAATTCTGGTTTGATCAATAAAAGTAGCTCGTAAGGCGCGTGGCGGATTACGGGCTACTGGGTTTGATTAGCAACTCGCGTAATTGTTCTAAGGCACGCGCCCTATGACTAATGGTGTTTTTAATCATAGCCGGCAATTGAGCTACTGTGCACTGATAATCAGACAGGTAGAAAACCGGATCATAACCAAAGCCATTTTCGCCAATTTTTTCTTTGCTAATACATCCTTCCAGTTTACCCGTAGCCAATATGGGCGTAGGGTCATCAGCGTGTTGCACCAACGCAAGAGCACAATAAAAGTAGGCTTGTCGCTTCTCGTTATCGACGTTGGCCAGTCGAGCTAAGAGCCGTTCGATGTTATCAATGTCTGTGGCATCTATGCCTGCATAACGCGCTGAATAAATACCTGGCTCCCCATTGAGTGCAGTGACGACCAAACCGGAGTCATCTGCTAACGCTGGTCTATTAGCAAGCCGACTCGTATGGCGCGCTTTAATAATTGCATTTTCTATAAAGCTTAAGCCCGTTTCATCAGCACTCTCTATACCAAGGGTATTTTGCGCAATACAATGAAGCGGAGATAAAAGTGCTTGAAATTCAACAAGTTTTCCAGCGTTGCTGGTTGCAATGATGAGTTCGTTCACAATAAATGTCCCGTTAAATAGCCAATATTCAGATCTCTATTTTTTAGTTTACAAATGTTCCTTTAGCCCTGACGTTACCAACTTTTACCTAACGCGGCAATTACAGTACAATCATTGAATGAATAACCCTTACCTTAATCTAATCCGTACAGTCTGGCGCAATGGGGTGCCTTGGCACCGTTCAATTGTTGGATATTATCTTGCCTACATTGTTGCTCAGGGATGTATGAGCATGAGCCCCTATGCGTTTGGGCGCACGATTGATATTTTACAGCACTTTACTCCGGCGCGGCTATTTGATGTTATCCTTTGGCTTGTTTTTGGGGTGGTATTAGTGCCCTTATTCTGGTTGTTTCATGGCCCAGCAAGGGTTGTTGAACGTAAGGTTGCTTTGAAAATTCAGCAGGCATTTCGCTTGGATTTGTATGAAAAGCTCACCCGCTTACCGTTGAAATGGCATCAAGATCACCATTCGGGCAATATCATTACACGGGTGAACCGTGCAGCGACGGCACTACTTCGATTTGCTGAAGATCAATTTATTTACATAGAAACCATCGTGAAATTCGTTGCCTCGATTGGTTTTTTATAGTGGATTTCTCTGCCTATCGGTCTACTTTGTTTTTTTTCATGCTCGCTTGCAGCATTTACCGTCGTCATTTTTGACCGTAAATTGATTCCTCTGTATGAGTCAGAAAATGAAGTTGATAACCATGTGGGTGCTGTTTTTTTTGATTACATTAGTAACATGACCACCGTTTTAACCTTACGACTTGGTGAATTAACGCGTAGCAATCTTCTCCAGCGGTTGATGTCAGTATGGCCCTTCTTTAATAAGGAAGTTGTGTTAAATGAAGTTAAATGGTTTTCGATGGGGCTGGCGTTGTCCACGATGCAATCGATCATATTGATTGGTTATATTGTCTATCACCTGAAAACAACAGAAACGATATTGATTGGCACTGTGGTGATGATTTTTCGTTATCAATGGGATCTGAGTGAAGTATTTTTTAATTTGAGCGCTCATTATAGTGAGTTGGTGCGGATGGATACCGATGTTAAAGGGCTGCAATCTATTCGCAATGATATTGATCAATTAGCACATTTGCCCGAAGGTGCTGCATTAGCTAGTCATTGGCACGCGATTGAATTTTCAGATCTTGCCTTTCGTCATGCGGGTATGAGTGCTCGCGGACAAATTAAAAATATTAGTTTTAATTTAAAACGAGGCGAGAAAATTGCCCTGATTGGGTCTAGTGGTGCCGGTAAAAGTACATTACTTAATTTATTATCTGGTTTATACAACGCCGATGCAGTTCGTCTTACTATTGATGGCGTAATGTTTGATTCACTAGAGCCTATACGCACGATTACCTCACTGGTACCTCAAGAGCCTGAAATCTTCGAGAATACCATCGCATTTAATATCACCATGGATTTGGAAACAGCAGAGGAAGATCTGAATCATATTATTCAGCTTGCCGGTTTTTCCGATGTGCTGGCCACCCTTCCATCAGGACTGGCGACAGATATCCGTGAAAAGGGACTTAATCTTTCCGTGGGTCAGAAACAACGATTGGCATTAGCTCGTGGCTTGTTTGCAGCACGTTTTAGTTCACTCATTTTAATGGATGAGCCGACATCGAGTGTTGATCTAGCGACTGAGAAAAAAATTCTTTCAGGTATTATCGATGGTTTTTCTTCAACCACAATGATTGTGTCGCTACATCGACTGCATCTGCTCCCTAAATTTGATCGTATTATGATGCTTGATCATGGCAAGCTGATAGCTGATGGACAAACGGATGACTTATTGAAGCATCCTGGTCCTGTGCATGATCTTTGGAAAAAATACCAGGCTAAAATATAAGATTTTCATAACACATCAGACACGCCATCCAGAGGAGCTTGCGACGAAGGATCTCCAGCACAAACGCTGAGGACCATTCTGCAGATCTTTCGCGTCGCTTGAGATGACATGCGGCGCTCATGAATCCCCTCATTTTGGAACATAAAGAAAGTCAGTCCAAAAGCCTTGTTGCAGGAGTAAATTTTCAAAGTTTTGCATGAGTTCATCTTGCTCATTTTGAGGAAAGCGATAAAAATATTTGTAGTAAAATTGCCCTTGACGAAAT
>CAMBDN010000138.1 GCA_945865355.1 Legionella genomosp. 1 | reverse complement strand
CGAGTCACGTGCTGGTAGCCTTTGGCCATGTTAGTCTCCATTGGGTCGTACCTTTGAGACTAGTACCTGTACGTGACTCCCTCCACTCAAAATCAGATCAATCGTGATATTTATTGCTAACGCATCCGCGGATTTGTCTGCTCAGTTTTTTATCTGTTTCCTAAAAAACAGGAGACAGATAAAAAACTGAGCTCTATTTAACACACTGACCGATCGCACTGTTGCACTTCACTTTTGAATCGGCGATCCTTAAAAAAATAAAAACAAAATAAAATATATGCAGTTATCCAAACATATATCGCAAGCAAATATAAAACGATCTCAGATCGTTACATTTAATCTGTATTGCCTGAGCTATAACCAATGCAGGTATATTGATATTCAGGAAAGTTCACCATTCGTTTAGCTACCCGCCAACATTTATCACCCACGTAGTTTGATTTTGACGTGACTGTACGCAGGCATTGCCAAGGTGCCATGAGGATCATTGCGTGTATCGAAGACCGACAGGTGATTAACAAGATTCTGGCGCACATCAATCGAAAAGAGGAACATTTGGTGTCCGTCATGGCAGGTACTGGCATTCGAGCACCACCTACTGACTACAAAGTTCTGATGAATTAACACAAACGAGAAAAATGGCTAGCAATAACCGCGCGGCTTTTTGTCGTCTTGAGTTTATTAATGAGCGTAAATCGCACAGAAAATTCAGTCTTACACGGTGGATCTGGTCTATTTTTCATGAGGCATGGGTTGGATGACGATAAAACGCAGGTAGGCGTGGTTCATTCAGACTTGGTTTTGGCTGTTTTTTGATCACGGTATTTTCAGAAATTAGGGAATAGGGGCTTTATAACACCTATACCCTGACGACCTAGCTACAATTTTTTCAGGAAATTAGGATAGTAACCCTTACGGGCATTGAGCCACAGTGCACTAGAAACGCAGGTGAGCCCTTTTTTGTCCAAAGATCCGCGCCTATATCAGTATCAATAAGCGCTATGACTTTGATTCGAAAAAATACAGTAGCAATGCTGCTGCTGATTTAGAAAAATATTTTTCAACTGGCTGCGCCGTGCCATGGCCTACGCCTCGAAACACATAAGCCTCCGCCACGCTTCCATTGCAGTCAGCAATATAATATCTTGTGAATGTATCATTGGTTTGTGTAGTGACCGCTCCAGAACATCCGTGTCCTTCCGGTGAAGCCGCATAATTAAATTAAAAATTAATTGAATTTTCTATTGATTTTTCAAAAACATGGGATCATCCTATGCCCACGTTAAATTTACAATTTAGTGCCTAACCCATGCCTGAAAAAACAAAACAAAAGCCAGAAATGATTCATCTGTCCTCACAAGATTTTATCGATGTTGAATCGCGTATCACCACAGGATTCCTCACTGAAAACGACAAAAAAATAATGTTGTCTATTTTAGCAACTTACAAATGGTTACTTGCTCAATTACAGCACGCCAAATTTACCATGCACCGATTAAAAACAATGCTTGGTTTCAAAACAGAACGGTCTTCAAATAAAAAAAAGCCCCCTAAAGGCACGACCGTTATTGATCCAACCTTTGATGCAGCAGATCAACTACCTCAATTACCCGATCAAGAACAAAACGTTTTGGAGTTAACACAAAAAAAGCCATAAAGCCTGTCTGGGATCCGACCAAGAATCATGGGCGCACGTCGGCTCATGCTTACACAGGCTGCAACAGCGTATTTTTCTCACATCCAACATTGAGTATTGGCGCACTTTGCCCTGATTGTGTCTGTGCAAATGCCAATGGCAAACTCTGTTATGACGAACCAAAAATAGTGGTCAAATTAGAGGGAAGCCCCCTTATTACAGGGACAAAATATACCGCAGAACGTCTACGTTGCAGCTTGTGTGCAGCACGTTATCAAACGGATTGGCCAAGTGATATAGCCAGTATGCCAAAATATGATGTCAGTTGCGCATCAGCGTTAGCCATTGGGCGTTATTCAATGGGGCTACCACTACATCGAATAGAGTTTCATCAAACAATGCATGGCATTCCTATGGCTGATGCGACTCAGTGGGATTTGTTAAACAAGCTGTATACTGTGGTTGCCCCAGTTCATGCTATGTTAATCGAGCACGGCGCAAATGGGGATCTCGTGATATACGACGATACCCCTGGTCGTATTCTAACTGAACAAGCGAAAGGTCACGTCACGCATACCACCGCATTTATTTCCGTGAAAAATGACGCCAAAACACACCTGTTTTTTACGGGGCAAAATCATGCAGGGAATAATGTAAGCACCATTTTAGAACAACGCACCAGCAATGAGCCTGTCATTGCAATGATGGATGCCAGTTCCAATAACATCCCTAAAAAAATGAGTGTGGATTTAACGGCACGGTTTATTTTGTGTTTTTGTCTGACCCACGGACGACGCAAATTTTTCGAAATGTTCAATTTTTTCGATAAACAATGCGAAATGGTTCTCGATATCATTGGACGTGTCTATCAACACGATGCCCATTGCAAACAAGAGAAATACACACTCGAGCAGCGTCTTCTCTATCATCAAACACACAGCCAACCACTCATGGAAAGTCTTTATTGTTGGCTAAATAATCAGCTGCTGTGTGAGTTAAGTGAAGAAAATTCCGGTCTTGGTCAAGCCGTTGGCTACATGCTTAGGCATTGGATCCCACTGACTACCTTTTTACGTGTGGCTGGTGCACCATTAGATAGTTCATGGGCGGAGCGTGCAATTAAAATGGCCATTCGACATAGACGGAACTCTTTGTTTTACAAAACACCGCGAGGTGCTTTGGTCGGTGATTGCCTAATGAGCCTTATTTGTACAGCACAACAAAATAATGTGAACCCATTTGATTACCTAAATGAGTTGCAACAGCATGCCACCCTTGTTCAAGCCAATCCATCACAGTGGTTACCGTGGAATTATGCACAGAATTTAGTTGATAGACCTGTAGCCATCGCCGCTTAGTCCGTATGGCCAGATTATTGCTGTAATAAACGACTCAATTGCTGTGGATCGATCAAAACAACACTGGCCGGTGTTGTCGGCCAATGTTTAAATTGGCCTTTTGACAGTCGTTTGTGGCATAGCCAAAAACCCGTATTGTCATACAACAATATTTTGATGGCTGTTTTTTTTCGATTGCGAAAAATGAAGCAATGCCCACTGAATGGATCAAGATTAAAATGGCTGCGACAAATAGCAGCAAAGCCGTCAATCCCTTTACGAAAATCGAATGTTTGACATGCCAAGTATATTCGATGCGCTGCGGTAATCGTGAGCATGAAGCTACCCCTTAAAAAAGGCACGTAATAAATCTTCAAAACTGTCAGTGCTGATGTGAATCTTCATCAGCATCCCATCGGGTCTGTATAGCTCAACAACGGAGGTTGTTGTACTAAAAGCCTTGGCTGCTTTGTAGTCTATTGGAAATTTAGGCTTTACCTCACAAAAATCAATTGCCTGTGTTTTTGCTTGCTCATCTTCATTAAGGTCAGTTTTTTCTAGCTGACCTTCTTGTCTTTTCGTATGGAGCTGTCCCTGTGTGACGCCTAAGATACCAAGCACCCTCGATTCAGGCATCGTTTCAAACAATTTGAAAATTTGACACCAAATGTCATCAGGAATTTTATCATTCCGCTTTTTTTTACTCGCACGCCAAATTTTAATAGAGGCTATGACGTCATCTAATGAGATAGGTGACGTTTGCTGGGGTGAGGTGGATTGTTTAAATGAGGTGACATTGTCTTTGATCATGTGGCTACTCCTCGCTAATCGTGAATAAATGGAAACAGCGTGGAATTTATCAGGAAATTTTTAGTACGTCATACCGGGCTCATCGGAAGGACACGAACATCCATTGTGTTTGGCCCACTGCTGAACAGACTCAGAAACAGAATAAAAGACCAAGGTAGAATCAAATTTTGCTGAGCCGCCATTGGCAGGGATCATCATATCATCGGCCCCATTAAAATACACTATATTGACTGGAATAGGGGCCTTCGTGAGCGTTGTGCTCTTCAGCAGTTGAGAAGAGTAACCCATGAATCCCGCAAAAAAATCAGTTTGAGTTGCCAACACATTCGTAACAAACAAGGAACCCACCGAGTTTCCGTAAGCGTACACTCGACTGACCGACACGCGCGCGTCGACATTGATGACATTCCAAATGCCTGTGACAAAAGCCAAATCATCTTTGGTGGTGGTTCCATTGGCGTTCCAAGAATACATGCCATCTTTTGTTTTCCCGCCCACAGGAGAAATCATAACACAACCAGAATTCAAGGCCGATTGTGCGTCTTTTTTAGCAGCGGATATCCCATTTTTTGCTGTACCATGAAAGGAAAAACAAACAGGATAAGTCACACCATTGTTAGAGCTGGTAAACCCTTGAGGCACAACAACAAAAAGAGAGCGAGACGTCAACACGCCTTGATTGGAATATACAAAAGAAATTTGTACGGGCGCGGATTCGGCTTGTTGGGAAAGGCCCAGCAAAAAATTGTCCTTAGTCACTGTCAATGGTTGCGACGTATCAGAAAAAACATAAGTTGCCTGAATCAACATCACCAAAGCCCAAACAATCATCCTTATAATTTTCATTACAGTCATCCCATGTATATCAAAACTATATCAAAAGTATATCTTACATTGCGCATGCCTATTCCGATGAGGTTGATCACTGATTCCGAAGGATGTTGATCAGTAATTCCGACGCATCTTGATCAGTAATTCCGATTCAACTTGATCACTGATTACGAACGAGGATGATCACTCGGAGCGAAGCGACGTATATTTTTATTTTATTATAAAATTTCCTTTTTGTGTGTTTTTTTACCTATTTTTTCTCTCATTGAAGGTCCTTGGATTTCAATCCGATGAGAGTTGTGTACCAACCGATCTAAAATAGCATCCCCCAAAGTGGCATCACCAACACTGTCGTGCCAGGCTTGAACTGGCAGTTGGCTTGTGATGAGCGTGGATGAACGATGATAACGATCATCAATTATTTCTAACAAGTCTCGCCGGTTGGCGTCAGTCATAGGCGCAATACCCCAGTCATCTAAAACAAGTAATGAGAGCTTTGCGACATGCTCCATAAGCTTAATGTAACTGCCATCTCCCTTAGCAATCGTAATGGCCTGAAAGAGTTTAGGCAGCCTAATGTAACGAGCACCATACCCTTGACGACAAGCCTGATTTGCAAAAGCACAAGCAAGGTAGGTTTTACCGGCACCAGTGGGTCCTGTAATCAGCACATTTTCCCTTCTGGCAATCCAGCTACATTCAGCTAACCGTGTTATCACTGTTTTAGATAGTTGCCTTTCAGTAGAATAATCAATATCTTCTACGCAAGCATCCTCTTTTAGTTTAGCCTGCCTAAGCCTGTTAATGAGCTTTCTGTTTTCACGGGTAAGGTATTCTCGCTCAATCAGCAAAGCAAATCGCTCATCGAATGATAAGCGATTAATGTCAGGGGTATTTAATTGTTCTTGAAAGGCTTCTAACATCCCTTGGCAACGCAGTGATTTTAATTGTTCGAATAACGGATGTGTTAACATGATGTTCTCCTTGATGATGGTTAATGAAAGTACTTTGACCCACGAATATTGTCATGGAGTTGGATTGGTTCAGCCGCCATTGATTCGCTGTCCGGCTTAGGCAATGGCTGCTGATCTAATCCATTTTTTAAAATAGATTCGATATTTTTGTAACGGATGGCACCGATGTGAAGCGCACGAATAGCAGCGTTTTCTAAGCGCTCGTTGCCATAAGTTTTGCTCATGCGCAAAATCCCAAGGCAACCACGGAAAGATTGTTCAGGGATTTTATGCATTTCTGTTAATGCCTTGATGAGCTTGCCTGTATTAGGACCAATGGTATTGGCCCAAGAGTGCATTCTTTCCGGTGTCCATTCGGCATATTGTTGGTGTGTAAGTGGCATATGTTCATGCACGGTAGTATGTCCGGGTTTATACGAGCGGCGATGCATAGCAATGCGGTTGCCTTTGTGGAAACACTCGATGGTCGAGGGAGTAAATCTCAGGTCAATGCTCTCTTTCAGATATCGATGAGGAATGCTGTAATAGTGTTTATCGAGGGCAATATGGTAATCTGCGCCTGAACGTACTTTCTTCCACTCAGCATAAGCGTAGGGTCTTGATGGCAATGGTTTTAAGGCTGGCTTGTCTATCTCAAGATATTGTGAGAACCGTGAGCCTTCAAGCTCATAAAATGCACGCTCATTATAAGCTTTTAATAATGGCCCGATGGCTTCATTAATCTCGTGAACACTGAAGAACGTCACATCACGCAGGGGAGCCAAAATCCAACGTTGGATCCCTTGTACGCCAACTTCTACTTTCGATTTATCTTTTGGAGCTCTAACCCGAGCTGGAATCACAGCCACACCATAATGATCAGCCATCTCTTGAAAAGTGCGGTTTATATCAGGATCGTAAAGGTGGGATTTTGTCACTCCTGATTTTAGGTTATCAGGGACTAGGCAAATAGGTACCCCACCCAAAAAATCGAAAACATGGATATGTGATTGCACCCAAGCGAAGAGGCTTTGATCTGCCGTTGCTTCAATAAATGTGTAGTTTGAGGCACCAAGGACCGCTACAAAAATCTGAGCGCGATGAACT
>CAMBDN010000137.1 GCA_945865355.1 Legionella genomosp. 1 | reverse complement strand
TGCTGGCCGGTTACCTTATTATATGAATACCTATGGCTTTCATACGATTCATGGACGAGCTTTGGCTGTTGCTACCGGGCTTAAGGCGCTTCGAGACGATCTCTGTGTTTGGGTAATTACTGGCGACGGTGATGCGTTAAGTATTGGTGGGAACCACTTGATTCATTGTTTGCGCCGCAACGTGAATCTCAAAATTTTATTAGTAAATAACCAAGTGTATGGTTTAACCAAAGGGCAATTTTCCCCCACCTCACAAAAGGGGCAAGTGACAAAAACATCGCCTCAAGGGGTGACCAATCAACCTTTAAATCCATTGACCTTGGCGCTAGCTGCAGGCGCTAGTTTTGTAGCACGTGCTGTCGATAAAGATCCTAATCATTTAGCTGAAATAATAAAAAAAGCGCATGAACACAAGGGTTGTGCGTTTATTGAAATTTATCAGGACTGTAATATCTTTAATAATGGTGCATTTGATGCGTTTGCGCTTAAAACGAATCGTGCAGATCATACGGTGTTGCTGCAGGAAGGTCAGCCTTTGGTTTACGGAGTAGAGCAAGAATGGGCTCTCACTCCACGTGATCAACAATTGCAGCGCGTGCCACGACATGAAGCGGGTGAGCATCTCCATGATTCTGCTAACTATATGGCCGCTATGCAACTTGCAAGTTTAACCTTTCCGGAATATCCGGTGCCATTGGGTGTCTATTATCAACAAGAGCGCGATACATTTGAATTGAAAGCTGAGTTTAAGAAAACAGCTCATGATTTATCGGCGTTGTATAGAGCTAGGGCTAGTTGGCAGCAGGGGTGATTTGGTTGTGTGTTTGTGGGTTTGGTAGTGCACTCATCTGCCTTAGGCACCTTCTCCCGCAAGCGGGAGAAGGACTTTATATATTAATCGCGGTTACCTGCGAATGCGCCTAGTAGTTGAAGCAGGCTTAGGAACAAATTGTATATTGAAACAAACAGTGAAACGGTAGCAGATATATAATTCGTTTCACCACCGTGGATAATTTCACTGGTTTGAAAGAGAATTAATCCGGAAGAAATCAGTACGAATGCTGCTGATATTCCTAATGATAACGCTGGTATTTGGAAGAAAAAGTTAGCTATCATGGCTAGAAAAGCAAGCATCACGCCAACAAACAGGAAGCCACCCATGTAGCTGAAGTCTTTGCGAGTCGTTAATACGTAAGCTGATAAAGCAAAGAATATTAAGCCAGTACCACCCAGTGCGGTCGTTACAATTTGCGTTCCATTGCTAAAGCCATGGATGTAAAGATTTAAGATGGGACCTAATGAATAGCCTAAAAAGCCAGTAAATGCGAAAACACTTAGCAAGCCCCATACGCTGTTTTTAAGAGCATTAGTTAGGATCATCAGACCATAGATACCCGCAATAAAGAACAGTGGATTCATTGGCCGCGTGTTTGCTGCAAACGACGCGTATGCTGTAAATGAGCTAAATAGAAATGTCAGGCCAAGTAACATGTAGGTGTTTCGCAACACTTTATTGGTCGCTAGGGCTGATTCTCCACTGCGACTAAGTACTGAAACGTCATTTCTGTTCATGAATAACTCCAGGTGATTAATATTAAGTATAACATATATGGGGCTTACTTATCGAACTTTCAAGTCTAACTGCATGCATCTTTCTTGACAAGCAGGCATCGTGTAATATCGGAGCAATCCTTAAAAATATTTCTCGTTGCGATTCTAGATGACTCCAACGAAACTACGCAGTTTGATTGGGACGTAATGATGGCTGGTATTGCTTTAGTTCAAATGGTTTCTTCAGCGAATGTTAACGATAATTTGCGCGGACTAGAACACTCCTTTGCAAGGGCGCAGAAAGAGGGTGCTCTGATGATTGTTTTGCCCGAAAATTTTGCATTTATGGGTATGAACGATAAAGATAAATTGACTGTCGCAGAAGATTTTGGCCAGGGGAAAATCCAAGATACGCTCAGCACGCTTGCGAAGCGTTATCAGCTTTGGGTTATTGCGGGCTCTATCCCCATTAAACACTCGCATGAACGGGTAAAAGCAAGTTGCATGGTATTCGATGATCAGGGCGTCTTTGTAGCGCGTTATGACAAAATACATTTGTTTGATGTGCGCGTATCAGCGGAAGAAGCTCATCAGGAGTCGCTAACTATTGCACGTGGTGATCAACTGGTTGTGGTCGATACACCTGTCGGTCGTGTTGGTTTGAGTATATGCTATGACTTGCGATTTCCAGAATTGTATCGGCAATTGGCTTTAAAAGGGGCTGAATTATTTACAGTTCCGGCTGCTTTCACTGCAGCCACTGGCATGGCTCACTGGCAAGTCTTGCTAAAGGCACGTGCTATTGAGAATTTGTGTTATGTTTTAGCGCCGAATCAAGGTGGCTTGCATGCCAATGGTCGTCAAACGCATGGACACAGCATGGCGATTGAACCGTGGGGGAAAATACTTTGTGAATTGGATAAGGGAGCAGGTATAATTTTTGCGGATATTGACTTACCACGCTTGCGGCAAATGCGTTTGCAATTTCCTTGTCATGAGCACCATGTCTTGTCGCTTTGATTGATAGTTGACCAATGACGGTAAAAAAATAGGTAATTTTATGAAATTAGCACTGGCAGTTGCCAAAGATGTATTGTTAAAACCAGCGTCTATCGATGAGTCAGGCATCGATAAATTAATTCGCTCGATGATGAGTCGTCACATTGATGATGCCGATCTTTATTTCCAAAGCTGTAGCTATGAATCATGGTATTTGGAAGATTCAGAAGTGAAAAGCGGTTCCTACTCGATTGATCGCGGCGTAGGTATTCGTGCAGTGAGTGGGGATAAAACGGGTTACGCATATTGTGATGATATTCTATTGCCAGCAATGGAAAGGGCTGCTGCTGCCGCACGTTCTATTGCATTCAGTGGTGGACAAACGCCGCAATCCGTAAAAATAGCCAGCTCACCCATTATTCGCTATCCAGGAATAAACCCTATTGAAGGTATGAGTAAGCAAGAGAAGATTGCATTGCTTGAGGCTATTGATAAAGAGGCTAGGCGGGTAGACCCTCGGGTTATCCAAGTGAATGCTTCGTTAAGTGGTTGTTATGAAGTGGTCATGATTGCCGGTATGCATGGCCAGATGATTGCGGACGTGCGACCGTTAGTCAGTGTTAATGTCAGTGTAATTGTTGAAGACAAGGGACGACGAGAATCGGCGCGAACGGGAGGCGGGGGACGTGTTGGTTATGAGTACTTCCTGGAACAAGACCGCGCACTAGGCTTTGCTCGTGAGGCGGTACGTGAAGCTTTGATAAATTTGGATGCAATGGATGCCCCGGCAGGAATGATGCCCGTGGTTTTAGGACCTGGTTGGCCTGGTGTATTACTTCATGAAGCAGTGGGGCATGGTTTGGAAGGGGATTTTAACCGTAAAGGCTTGTCAGCATTCTCCGGCCGTCTTGGTCATCAAGTAGCTGCCCCCGAGGTTACTGTGGTTGATAACGGTACGCTAACGGACCGCCGCGGCTCATTGACGGTGGATGATGAGGGTACGCCAACGCAATGCACTACCTTGATCGATAAAGGTGTGCTGGTAAATTACATGCAGGATAAATTAAACGCCAAATTGATGGGGATGGACCTTACAGGTAATTGCCGGCGTGAATCTTACGCTCATGTTCCAATGCCCAGAATGACGAATACTTATATGCTGGCGGGCCAGCATGATCCTGAGGAAATTATTCGCTCGGTGAAACGGGGACTATATGCGGTTAATTTTGGTGGAGGTCAGGTAGATATTACCTCTGGACAATTTGTATTTTCCGCCAGTGAAGCCTATCTCATAGAAGATGGAAAAGTGACTCGGCCAGTCAAAGGTGCAACTTTAATAGGAAATGGGCCTGAGGTGATGAAGAAAATTAGTATGGTTGGTAATGATTTATCCCTGGATAGCGGTATTGGGGTATGCGGTAAAGATGGGCAATCTGTGCCGGTAGGTGTAGGCCAACCGACGTTAAAAATTGATACGCTGACTGTTGGTGGCACGCGTTAACTGGACGCATGTGTCAGAACTGTAGCCCGCACGGGCTACAGTATAAGGTTAGGGCAATATTTTCAATTTCATTAGCAATCGATTAATCTCATGAATACGCTCATCATGTGCGGTGCTGTCCAAGGTGAAACGCAGACGTGTTGGACCGTCGAGTTGGTAGCGTTTGGGGTGCAATTGGATCAAGTTAATGAGCTCGCCTGCATTGATATTGGGTTGGTCAGAGAACTCAATTTTTCCATGTTGGGCTGATGCATTAATACGAGCAACGCCTAAATTAGCCGCTAAAAATTTAAGTTCGGTCACTAATAACAAGTGTTTAACCTGCTGTGGTAACAGCCCAAAACGATCAATCAGCTCGACTTGTAACTTCTGTAATTCTTCTTTGTCTTTCGCATTGGCAATGCGCTTATACATGATAAGTCGGGTGTGTATGTCTCCGATATAGTCATCAGGAATAATTGCACTTAGACGTAAGTCTATTTCGGGGCCTTGGTGCATGGGGGCTGCGAGCGCAGGTGTTCGACCTGCTCTTAAATCACTGACTGCTCTATCTAGCATTTCCATAAATAGGGTAAAACCAATGGCGTGCATATTTCCGCTTTGATCTTCTCCCAATAATTCGCCGGCACCACGAATTTCCATATCGTGAGTAGCTAAGGTGAAGCCGGCACCTAAATCTTCTAATGATACAATTGCTTCAAGGCGTTTAACGGCATCGGCAGTTAATAACTTTTCATTTGGAGTTAATAAATAGGCATATGCTTGGTGATGTGAGCGACCGACACGCCCTCTTAATTGGTGGAGTTGGGCTAAGCCAAATTTATCGGCTCTATCAATAATAATGGTATTGGCTGTTGGTATATCGATACCTGTTTCGATGATGGTGGTACATACCAAGACGTTAAAGCGATGGTGGTAGAAATCAGACATGATTTTTTCTAATTCACGCTCACGCATTTGACCATGAGCGTTATGAATTTTAGCCTCAGGTACCAGCGTTTGTAAATCTTGGCAAACGCGCGCGATGGTTTGTACGTTGTTATGCAGGAAAAATACCTGACCACCACGAAGAATCTCGCGTAAAATTGCTTCGCGTAATAGCGAATCATTGGTCTCTTGCCAAAAGGTTTTGATCGCTAATCGTTTAGCCGGCGGGGTAGCAATCAGTGAAATATCACGGATCCCTGCCATGGCCATATTCAGTGTACGTGGGATGGGCGTTGCAGTCATTGACAGAATATCAACGTTGGTGCGCATGGATTTAATATGTTCTTTTTGCTTCACTCCAAAGCGATGTTCTTCATCAATGATCAATAACCCTAAATTGTGAAAACGGATATCTCTTTGAAATAATTTATGAGTACCAATGACAATATCAACTCGACCACTTTGTAACGCCTGTACAACTGTATCGGATTCCTTTGTGCTGCGAAATCTCGAAAGCAATTCGATATTAATCGGAAATTCTGCAAAACGGTCGCGAAATGTTTCAAAATGTTGACCGGCCAGTAAGGTAGTAGGGACTAGCACACAAACTTGTTTACCATTTTGTACCGCAATGAAGGCGGCACGCATGGCCACTTCGGTTTTCCCAAAACCAACATCGCCGCAAATGAGTCTATCCATTGGACGTGGTGATTGCATATCTTTAATAATTTGGGTAACAGCTTGTAGTTGATCCGTTGTTTCGGTAAAGGGAAAGCCGCTCGCAAATCGTTGGTAGTCATTGGGATTGAACTCATAGACATGGCCAGGTTTTGCTTCTCGTCGCGCATAAATATCTAGTAATTCGATGGCAACATCATGGATCTTTTCGGCTGCTTTTTTCTTTTCTTTTTGCCATTGGTCACTGCCTAAGCGATGCAAGGGCGCATGTTCTGCGTCGGCACCGGTGTAGCGACTGATAAAATGTAACGATGTGACTGGGACATAAATTTTGTCTTCACCCGCGTAGGCTAATATTAAAAATTCATTGGCATTATTATTGTCGTCAATGTATTTCAATCCTTGGTACCGGCCGACCCCAAATTGCAAGTGGACAACGGGAGCACCGATGCGTAGTTCAGCTAAATCACGGATGATTAAGTCAGGATCAACTGTTTTTTGGTTTGCTCGACGTTGTGGTACGCTTTGATCGCCAAAAAGTTGTGCTTCAACAATGATTGCGATGGATGGGTCTGTTAGTTGCGTACCATCAATGAGAGGACCTACGGTGATATTGATCATTGCAGTATCTGCAAGAAACGTAGACCAAGATGGTTGTGGCTTTGGTGTAATGTTGCTGGGTTTCAGTAAATCAAGAAGCACTTCACGACGGCCAGCGCTTTCAACAACGATTAAATAGCGCCGATCCTTTTGTTCCAGGAATGTAGCTAAGCGCGCCAATGGTTGTTGTGCCTGACGTTCGACCGGTAATGAAAGCGGTTCGTCGACGTTGAAATTATAAACAGCGCCTTTTTTTTGAATGGGTTTGCGATGAACACGCAACTGCTTGTATTGATTTGCCTGGGTCAAAAGTTCCGTTGGTGTTAAAAAACACTTGGAAGGTGGAAGCAATGGACGCGAAATGTCAAATCCAAGTTGCTGGTGCCTGGTATTGAGCTCTAGCCAAAATTGTTCAGCCTGCTCTGGAATAGCTTCGATTAGACAGATTGACGATGTAGCCGGCAAATAATCAAAAATAGTAGCGGTTTTCTCAAAAAACAGAGGTAAATAGTATTCAATTCCATTCGGAAATTGGCCGTCACTGACTGCTTCATAAATAGG
>CAMBDN010000136.1 GCA_945865355.1 Legionella genomosp. 1 | reverse complement strand
ACCCCTGCGCAGCAAGCCGGAGGAGGGGCTCCGATAAATCAAGCCCAAAGCACTCACACGGCAAGTGTTCATGCGTCGGTTTCAAAATCAGCCAGCGCGTTAAGTGAGCGTTATGGCGCTAGACTGAGTGGCGCTGGGTGTTTGGATGATACACTTCGTGCGATTCATCAGTGGTTATCTACAACCACGGATGACGCGCTAAAGATACCGGCTGCAAAACGCTGTTTGGCTCGACTCACCAGCCATGATTCTTATTTCGAAGACCAGACCTCTGCCGTATCCATACAACAACTGCTAGCTTTCATTTGGCTTGCTATTAATGATAAAGAATATCTCATCGGCACTCCAGTTGACGCAAAACATCTATTGATTGAAGGGCTTTATGAAACTCAGCGTGGTTATAATCTCCTTCCAGAAGGAGGCGACGACGGCAACGTAAACGACAGGCATATTTGTATGGCAGGCACTTTTAATAAATTAATGGAGAAGTGCGTAGGGATTATTCCTGATGTTGAGGTCATCTACATACGCATGGAGACCTTTGTGCTTAAAATGCCTATCGTTGTGATGGAGGAATCGTTACGTTACTTAGAAAGTCTTAGGGGTAAAGATGACAAGCTGTTAAGTGAGCTTATTCAACAAATAAAGGATCGAGAAAATGACTTTATAGTTGCTCCGCTCTGGAAGGCAATCCGTTCTAGGGTTGCGGAAAGGATGATGGATGAGTTTGGTCGCCTATTTGATGGCAATAAAGAGCATCCTGATTTTGTAGGCAATCTGAAGGCGGGTAAGTGGGTAAAGTTAAAACCTCAAAGCCTTGAGCTATTTAATCAACCCCATCCTGCCCAGGCCCTGCCTGGTGAGGGAGGGGGGGCCGCTGCACTCTGCGCACTCGGGTTCTTTAGTGGCCCTGGTGGCGCTAGCTCTGAAGGAAACGCTCCTAACCACCACTCGAACCCCAAACTTTAGTGAGCGGTTATTTTTCAGGGTATCGCCAGAAACCAGGACGATAAGGCTGTCAGTTTTCGATGGAGGCGTAACCGATGGCTTTTTTGAGGTTTTTGAAGAGACATCTCTTTGCAAACTAGCGGCGAGATGGCAATAAACAGCTCAATACCAATAACGATAAGATAGGGGCTGGGCAATGCCTAAAAAAACACTCATGGACGGGGTATTGCATTAACGCCCAAGGGTATCACTAGACTGTAGATGCGCTTACCGCCAGCTCTATCACTAATGGATGCCAAGAATAGGCTGGTCTGTTATTATGTTTCGCTAAATTTACATCGGCTAGAAGGGGCGTAAGTGTTTGTTGTGACTGGAGGCGGAAGTGGCATTGGTAAAGCACTGGCGCATGCATTAGCGGCGCGTAATAAGCCGGTATTGATCATTGGCCGCCGCGAAAAATTGTTGAGTGAAGCCGCTGAATTTTCTCCGCTAATCAATTATTTGTGCGCTGATGTTTCTACAATTAATGGTCGAAACCATGTCATTACACATTTAAATCATGTGCCGAAAATTGATGGATTGATCCACAATGCCGGTATTATTGATCCCATTGCACCTATCTCATCTATTGATGAAGTATCCTGGCGGCAATTGATGGCGACCAATCTTGAGGCGCCGCTGTTTTTAACCCAGTTATTGCAAGATAAGTTAACCAATGGTCGCGTGTTACATATTGGTTCAGGTGCTGCCTATTTTCCCATTGTTGGATGGGCGGCATATTGTGTATCGAAGGCCGGACTTTCGATGCTTACACGCTGCTGGCAATTGGAATGTGAACAGGTGTCCTTTGCCAGTGTCATGCCTGGAATTACAGATACCGACATGCAAGGCGTTATTCGCCAGGCATCGAACATGGATGCCGAAAAACTCAATTTTTTTAAACAGCTATTTCAACAGAAACAATTAATCTCTCCTGCCACTGTCGCTGCATTTTTATGTTGGCTGTTATTGGATATAGATAAGGTGCAGTATGTGTCCAAAGAGTGGGATATTTACGACCAAATTCATCATCCCCAGTGGCTGGTGTCGCCCTATATTGTTCCTCCATTGGAGTAAATGACTTTATGACGTTCGCTGTGAAGTTACTGCATAATGCAACAACCATTGATCGTTTTGGTATACAGAAGGCAGGACAGGCATTGATCATTGATAATGATCGTATTACTTGGTGTGGTAGTAACGATGCATTGCCTACAGAATATCAGCAGAAGTCTATTGAGATCGTCGATTGCCAAGGAAATTTAATGACTCCTGGTCTTATTGATTGTCATACCCATCTCGTATATGCCGGTCATCGCGCCGATGAGTTTAAAAAGCGTTTGGATGGTCTCTCGTATGCTGACATCGCACGGAGTGGTGGTGGCATTATCTCGACAGTCAGGCAAACGCGGGCCGTTTCGGAAGAGGAGCTTCTGTTGCAATCTCTCCCTAGAATTTTGGCGATGCGTGCGGAGGGTGTTACGACCGTTGAAATTAAATCAGGCTATGGTTTGGATCTGGCAAACGAAATAAAAATGTTGCGCGTGGCTCGGAAATTAGGCGAAATAAGTGGAGTCAGGGTAAGGACTACTTTTCTTGGTGCACATGCGATCCCTCCTGAATATAAAGGTCGTCATCAAGACTATGTTGATTATCTTTGCGACCAAGTATTACCTGCGGTAAGTGATGCCTCTCTTGCCGATGCTGTTGATGTATTTTGCGAATCCATTGGTTTTTCCATTGAACAAACGGAGCAGTTGTTTATCCGAGCACAGGCATTGAATCTACCTATTAAATGTCACGCTGAGCAATTGTCAAATTTGGGAGCGTCAGCTTTAGCTGCACGTTTTGGCGCACTTTCATGCGATCACTTAGAGTATCTTGACGAAACGGGTGCGGCAGCGATGGCAAAATCCAATACCGTCGCAGTTTTATTACCTGGCGCATATTATTTTTTGCGTGAAACACGTAAGCCGCCGATTCAGATATTGCGTGATGCCGGGGTAGGTATTGCGGTGGCCACTGATTGTAATCCTGGCTCATCCCCGACAGCCTCGCTGCGTTTGGTAATGAACATGGCTTGCCAATTTTTTTCACTCACGGTCCCTGAGGTCTTGAGTGCGGTTACATATCAAGCGGCGAAAGCCCTCGGTGTTTCAGATCAAACGGGTGAAATTGCGGTGGGGATGAAAGCAGATTTAATACGATGGTCTATCAATGATAGTGCCGATTTGTGCTATTACTTTGGGTATCCACTTCCTCATAAGGTGATGATTGCCGGACAATGGAAATCAGGTGGGGAGGGTTGTCATGAGTAGTACAATTCCTTTTATCTCAGCAGAAGAAAATGTTGCAGAACTAACACTTCGCAGTATCTTATTAGCTGTTTTGCTAACAGTAATCCTTGCCATGTCCAATGCTTATTTAGCTTTAAAGTTGGGTATTTTGACATCTGCGTCCATTCCTGCAGCAATTCTTTCAATGGGGATATTGCGGCTATTTAAGAATGCAACGATTTTAGAAAACAATGCGGTACAAACAGCGGCTTCTGCAGGTGAAGCCGTTGCCGGTGGAATCGTTTATACCATACCCGCATTAATTATTATCCAGTATTGGCATGGGTTTGATTATCTGACTAATTTTTCTATTGCAGTTATTGGCGGTATTCTTGGTGTATTATTTTCCATTCCTTTGCGACGCATTTTGGTGAATGAACCCATCTTAAAATTTCCGGAAGGTCGAGCAATTGCGGAAGTGTTGAAATCATCTGCTGAAAAAGTAGGTGTTAATAATATTGTGATGGGTGGTGCCATTGGTGCAATGTTGGAGTTGCTACAAGTCGGTTTTAAAGTGATTGCTAGCAATTGGAATTTTTGGTTTATTGCTAAGCGCTCATTGTTTGGTTTTGGTGCGGGGTTTTCGGCAACAATGATTGGTGCAGGCTATCTTGTTGGTCACGAGATGGCGCTGAGTATATTTTTGGGTGCTGTGATTTCCTGGCTGATTGCGTTGCCGATTGTTAGCCAATTTTATCCCGAATTTTTATACCATGCTTCAGCCCAGGAAGCTGCCAACGCTCTATGGAATAGTCAAATGCGCTATTTGGGAATTGGAGCGATGTTATTTGCTGGAACGTGGACATTTATCAAATTAATTAAGCCGTTACTTAAGAGTATTCGAGTCACTTTTCGTACATTTATCGCAAAAAGTAGTGCTACCCTGCGGTTGCCACGCACAGATAGGGATATCCCTATGCCATTTATTATGATTGGTGTCTCATTGATGGCAGCAATATTATTTTTATTTTTTCAGTTCACGTTCCCTTTAACGGAGGCGGGACTCGGAGGAATTTATGCTCCAAGTTTAATTTTTGGCATGGTGATGTATGTGTTAATTATTGGCTTTTTATTTTCAGTGATCACGGCCTATTTTTCAGGCATGGTGGGGGTCACTGCAAGCCCTGGAAGCTCCGTTGTTATTGCTGGAATATTATTTGCAGCCTGGCTATTGTTGTCGGTCATTAATATGGTTGTCCCATTGCCTCTAAGTAGTGAACAAATTAAAGCGGCTGAAGCGATCACGATTATTATTGGCTCGGTAGTGACAGGTATTGCAGCTATTGCTAATGACAATACGCAAGATCTGAAAGTGGGTCAGTTGGTCGGTGCGACGCCTTGGAAGCAGCAAGTGATGTTGCTTATTGGGGTCGTTGTTTCATCACTGGTTATTCCACCAGTCATGCAATTGTTGTTTAACGTCTATGGTATTTCTGGTGTGATGCCTCATGAGGGGATGGATGTCAGTCAATCGTTGCCTGCACCAACGGCAGCACTGTTAGCCGCGGTTACTGAGGCAGTATTTAGCCATAGCATGCCGTGGACAATGATATGGATGGGTGCTGCTGTCATTTTTGTTGTGCTCCTTTGCGATGGATGCTTTAAATTACACCGCGTTGTTAAGATCTCCATCCTTGGGGTTGCTATTGGCATGTATTTGCCCATTTCATCGTCTTTCCCCCTGTTTCTCGGTGGCATGATTGCAAAATTTGTGGAGTGGCGGTTGCAAAAAAAAGCAATGACAGTCGCTGCAGAAAATCAGCACAAGCAAGTGGGTACATTGATCGCTTGTGGGTTGGTAGCCGGTGCGGCATTACTCGATGTATTGCTCGCTATTCCGTTTTCAATGATGCATAGCCCTGATGCATTGAAGTTGGTTGGACCAGAATGGCATCATTATGGTGTTGTTTTGGGGGTTGTATCGACGTTATTGTTGGCTGGATGGATAGATCGGCGGGTTAATCAGGGGTGATAAGTTGCTGATATAGGCATCATGAATCATCAAATTTGGCAGAATGGATGTATATTGGGCCAAAGCTCCTGAACAACAAGCTAGCATTCAATTTGATTTAATAATTCAATCTGCTCATTAAGACTTATCATCTGATCTTGCCAATATCCGGGCGTATTAAACCATGGAAAACTCAAAGGAAATGCTGGATCTTCCCAGCGTTTAGCGAGCCATCCTGAGTAATGCAGCATGCGTAGGGTGCGTAATACTTCAATTAAATGGCGTTCGCGCGGGTTAAAATCATGAAACTCACAATACCCTCGTAAAATCTTCGCTAGTTGTACATCGATTTGATTCGGGTCACTTGGAAGTAACATCCAAATGTCTTGAATCGCTGGCCCCATGAGGCAATCGTCGAGGTCCACAATATGAGGGCCTGATTCGCTCCATAACACATTTCCGGCATGACAATCGCCGTGCAAACGTATTTGATCAACTTGACCTACACATTGAACTATCTGCTCGATTTGTTTTAGGGCAATTTCGACTGTTTTGCAAAAATTAGGTTTTAAATATTCCGGAATAAAGCTTTGATCGATGATAAATTCGTAAGGTTTATGCCCGTAAGTTTGCGTATTTAATTGGATGCGATGCTGAAATGAGTGGCATGCACTGACTCTATGTAATCGCCCTAAAAGGCGACCCATCCATTCAAGTTGCTCGCTATTATCTACTTCTAGTGACCGGCCGCCGCGTCTAGGGAAGAGTGCAAATCTGAAACCACGATGATGGTGTAATGTCTGGTTGTTTATAATTAGGGGCGCAATAATCGGAATTTCATGTTGTACTAATTCAAATGAAAACTGATGTTCTTCTAAAATAGCTTCTGAACTCCAGCGATGTGGTCTATAAAATTTTGCGATGAGGGGTTCTGAGTCTTCAATCCCTATTTGATAAACCCGGTTTTCGTAGCTATTGAGTGCGAGTAAGCTGCCTGTACAAAGAAAGCCTGTGCTTTCAATAGCATCAAAAATGACATTTGGATAAAGTCGCGCATACGGTGTTTGATTCTCGTGATTCACATTTGAATCCTCTGACGATAAGCTTGAGATGCATTATACTGGTTGTTCACAGCATTGCCTCATGAAAATTCGAACTATTAGCTAACCGTTGCCTCAAATAAAATCATACTTTCTTATTATTTATGAGAGTGTTCGATGGGGGCAAAAATGAGTGCAGCAACACGTAGAGAATTATTAAAACCACCTCAATGATATGGACTCATCCTCCCTTTTAAGCGGCTATTAAATGAGCCAAAATGTTTTTATCTAAAAACAAAATAGAAAAGGAGAGTCCAATGAATAATATTACTTTATTAGGCATTGATTTGGCAAAAGATGTTTTTCAATTGCATGGAGTTAATGAGCCTGGGAAGAAGGTACTTGGTAAAAAAATAAGTCGGGCTGCGTTACCTACTTTCATTGCAAATTTACCGTGTTGTAAGCTTGTGATGGAAGCCTGTGGAAGCGCCAATTATTGGTCGCGCAAATTTATGTCCTATGGTCATACAGTATCACAAATTAGTCCGCAACATGTGAAGCCGTTTGTTCAAG
>CAMBDN010000135.1 GCA_945865355.1 Legionella genomosp. 1 | reverse complement strand
GCTCTAATGCATTACTACAGGCATCATAAGAGGTCAGAATTTGCAGTTTATATGCTTTAGTGAATTTCCGGCGCGGTGCTCCGTTGGCCTTTACCTGAGGATCAGATGAAGTTGATATACTCAACTCAAGCTGTCCATTATTAGTTCTTCCATCTAACTGTGGCTTGACTAAATTTAACTCATTAACACTGTTGTTCGATCCTGATACCATTTTGACAATTTCCCTACCGCCCTCATGGAAGTAGTTTTACCTTATTTTTGTCTCATTGTCGCTGGCACAGAGGGAACGCCTAACAGCGCTAATCTTACCAAGCCTAAGATCAATAGCTTATAAATTTAGCCTAACTAACTTTAAGTTTAGTATTCGTTTACAATTCATACAATTGAAACAAGCTGGAATTGTAAACGAACCTCTATTCTATAGGGGGATTTTTTCTTATTATAGCTAAAGCTTGTTTTTTAATACTAAAGTAAGATTCTTCCGAAGCATCTCTTACCTCCTCTGTAGTATTACAGGTAGTATAGATTGTATAGGCTATTAAACTTTCCAGCACATTCAAAATATCAACGGCTTTCTGTTGGTTCGTATATTCCTGGTCATTTTTTCCAATATGTTCAATGGTTTTAGATAGTTCAGTAAACATCTGATCGGCATAATTCTTTTTGGTGCTCATTACTATTCTCCTTATAAATAATCAATCACCGGAATATCAAATGATATCATCAATTAGAAATTAATTACTTCTTTTTAACATGTTTCATTAAGCGTCGTTTACGTTGAATTTGCCGTTCGTTTAACTTGTTTTTTTTATCTTTAAAGGGATTGGCAGTGACTTTAAACTCTAGCCTTAGAGGTGTTCCTACAAGCCCCAGATGCTCGGTAAATCCTTTCGATAGATAACGTTTATAACTATCAGGCAGGGATTCAAGCTGGTTCCCATGGATGACAACCAGCGGGGGGTTATGTCCACCAGCATGCGCATAACGCATTTTTATTCGCCTACCGTTAACCAACGGTGGTGTATGCTTGTTGACTAGATCTTGCAGCAAACGAGTTAATTGAGGCGTAGAAAGCACCTGCATAGCAGAAGCATAAGCCTGTAAAATATCCTTAAATAATATCCCTACTCCGCTACCATGCAATGCTGATATAAATCTAATCTTAGCAAATTGGGCGAACTGCAATCGACGAGATAGCTCGTTTCGGATATGCTCTTTTTGATCTTCAGCTAAACCATCCCATTTGTTGACCGCTATAACCAGTGCTTTTCCTGACTCGATTATAAAACCCAGCAAATGCAAATCCTGATCAGTGAGGCCATCTCTAGCATCTAATAACATCAGACAAACATGAGATTCTTTAATCGATTGCAGTGTTTTAATAACTGAAAATTTTTCAATTTTCTCATCAACCCGAGCGCGTCTTCGGACACCCGCCGTGTCAATAAGTACGTATTGCTGCTCATCGCGAGCAAATGGAATCGCAATACTATCTCTCGTTGTGCCTGGCATATCATAAACAACGACGCGTTCCTCACCAAGAATACGATTAATCAACGTTGACTTCCCGACATTGGGACGTCCAGCAAATGCTATTTTAATTGCATCGCTTTTTTCATCTGTTTCAGAAGGAGACTCGAAAGTATCAGTAACAGCTGCTAATAAAGGCTGCATGCCTCGACCATGCGAAGCAGAAATTGCATAGACTAGCGAAAAACCCAACGATTGGAAATCAGCAGAAACAATCTCCTCATCTAAACCATCTATTTTGTTAACAACAAGATAAATAGGTTTACCGAGCTTTCTAAGACGAACAGCAATCTCTTGATCGACTGAAGATAGTCCTGCTCGTCCATCAACAAGAAAGAATACAACATCAGCTTCATCTAACGCAAATTGCGATTGCTTTGACATCAGAGCATCAACAGCTAGATCCTCAACACCAACACCACCCGTATCAACAACAATGAAGGGTTTTTTTTCAAAGCTAGCATCGCCATATTGTCGATCACGCGTTAGACCAGGAAAATCGGCTACTAAAGCATCTTGACTACGGGTAATACGGTTAAACAATGTTGATTTACCAACATTGGGGCGCCCAACTAGGGCAATTACGGGAATCATAACATCAGCTCACAGAAAAACGACTCAATTTACCATTGGCAGTAATAACGTATACGCTATTACCTTTAACAGCTGGAGAAATATCCACAGGACCACTTAACTGAATACGTGAAATAAACTCACCATTCTGTGTGTCAAGTACATGCATATAGCCTGTTCTATCACCGACAACCAAACGATTCCCCAATAGGATGGGTTCAGTTAAGCCGCGAGCTTTAAGCGCAGGTTGTTTCCATTTGATCTGACCATTTTGTCTATCCATAGCCCACAAAACGTCATCACTATCCGTGATATACAGCGTATTGCTATCAATAGCCATATTTTTGTATACAGAAGCAGGTTTACGCCAAGTAAATTGACCACTCGTCAACGATAAAGCACCGACATAACCTTGATAACTTGCTAAATATACCGTATCACCGCGAACAATGGGATCAGCATCGATATCAACCAATCGCTCCACATCACTTGCACCACTGGCATAAGCGATACTGCGTTGCCACACGATACGACCTTCCATATCTATTGCATCTAATTTTCCATCGGAGAAACCAACGAGAATCATCTTATCCATGATAATGGGTGAGGAACTTGCTTTTAGAATTAAACTGGGAGAACCATGCTCTGCTCCCCACAATTTTTCGCCTGTTTTCAAATCAAAAGCATACAGGTAACCATCTATTGTTTTAATAATGACTTTGTTATTGGCAATAACTGGCTTCGACAACGCGTCTCCAGATACTTTAAGTTCTCGCAACTCAGTACCATCAGTTTGTCGCAATAACACGACGTTTGATCGGTTGGTACCAATTGCAATATAACCGGCACCAACGGTTGGTCCACTAATGATGTTATGATTTAGCTGCTTAGACCAGATAAGATGTCCAGTCGATTTATCCACGGCTTGTACCATACCACTCGCATTAGCCACATATATTGTGTCGCCGTGTATTGATGGCTTTAATTTTAAATAAGTACTAGCTTTGCTTGCTTTCCCCATGGGTACTGACCAATCCTCAACCAAAGTAACCTTTGATTTAAGATCGTTAAGTGGAGATGGCTTCGGCGTATTATCTTTACCTAACATGAAATCATCTATCTGCGTGCACGCTTGTAGCAGGATAATTAGACCTAAAAGTACGACATTCCGTTTAGCAAGTAACATAAGTCCTCGTTGTATAGTGTATTAATAAAAATGAGTTACTAAGCAGTTTGCGCCTTCTTACCATCAATTTTTGTTGATAGCGTCTTTGCTGCTAATTCATTTGTTTTCATCTCTAAAAAGAGATTTCCCATACCATTGGTTTGTACTTCAGTGATTGCTTTACGATAAGAAACGACGGCCTGCTGGTACTGACCTGTGGCCGCAAAAATATCCCCTCGTAACTCATTGACCACCGGTAGATAAATCGAACTATTAACCATATCCAATTGTTTAAGCGCTTTATCATAAGATTTATCCGCCGCTAGCAAACGTGCCAAGCGAATTTTTGCAACTTGTTGCAACACGGGTACTTGTGAATGAATTGCCACGTACTCTAACTCATCTTGTGCCTTAGGATATTTTTCCCTAACCACATAAAGCTTTGCTAAAGTGAGTCTAGCGGCATCTGCGTAAACGGTCTGTCCGTAGTCTTTTAGTAATTGATTAGCATAACCACGTACGGCTTTGTTATCTTGGTTCGAAAAAGAAACCATGAGGTGTTCATAGGTCGTCGATGCTTGCTGGAAGATCTTTTGTTCGTGCCAATTCCAGTATTTGAAGCCTGATACAGCCAACAATACCAAAGAAAGTACAATGGTTATGATGTTATTGTATCGCTTCCACCACTTTTTTATGGCTTCTAATTGTTCTGTCTCAGTCATATAAACGGACATAAATCACTCTCCTAAAGTTCCTTATCGCAAATAGGCTTTTATGTATTGATTTAGTTCATGCTGAGGAATAGTTACTTGCTCTTCATGTTGACGTAAATCTTTAATGCTAATAGTTTGCTCTAGCATTTCATCATTGCCAAGAATTAATGCTAAGCGTGCACCACTTTTATCTGCTTTTTTAAACTGACTTTTAAAACTTCCGCCAGCAGTTTGTACTGTAACTCGCCAATGACTATCATCATTCCGTAACGACTCAGCCAAAACCAATGCCCGCTGCAACGATTGATCACCAACTGCCATAATAAATAGCGGCGGCGGCGCCTCGATTATAGGGGATATTGAAAGTGTTTCCATCAATAATATTAATCGCTCTTCACCCATAGCAAAACCAACAGCAGCAGTAGGACTCCCGCCAAGCTGCTCAACGAGTCTATCAAAGCGACCACCTGCACATACAGTAGCTTGGCTGCCGAGTTTGTCGGTTACCCATTCAAAAACGGTTAATCCATAATAATCCAAGCCCCTCACTAAGAAAGGATTGACTGTATAAGGGATCCCTAACGCATGTAAACCATCGCATAACTGACTGAAATGTTCACTACTCTCATCACTGATCACGTCAATGAGTTTAGGTGCTCCAGCAATTAAATCATGCATCTTTGGGTTTTTACTATCAAGGATTCGTAATGGATTTTTTTCCAAACGTCGTTTGCTGTCTTCATCGAGTTGATCAAAGTGAGGTTTAAGATAAGTGATCAAGAGCTCACGATATGCTTGTCGCTCAGCGAGTGTGCCAAGGGTATTTATTTGTAAATTAACCGCATGAGAAATGCCGAGTTTTTGCCAAATACGTCTGCAGATAGCAATTAACTCAAGGTCAATTCCAGCACCTTCTATCCCAAAGGCTTCCACACCCAGTTGGTTAAATTGCCTGTATCGCCCTTTTTGTGGCTTTTCATGACGAAACATAGGCCCACAGTACCAAAGCTTTTGCTGCTGGTTGTGTAGTAAACCATGTTCAAGGCAAGCTCGAACACATCCAGCTGTACCTTCAGGCCTAAGCGTTAAACTATCTCCATTGAGATCATTGAATGTATACATTTCCTTTTCAACGATGTCAGTTACTTCACCAATCGTGCGCTTGAAAAGCTGTGTACTTTCTAACAAAGGCATACGAATTTCTTGGTAGCCATATGCATTCAAACAGTCTGCGAACGTTTTTTCTAAATGTCGCCAAAAAACACTTTGCTCAGGCAATACATCATTCATCCCTCGTATTGCTTGGATACGTTCAGGCACCATCTTTCTCCACAGTATCAAGTTGTGTGCGCGATGATAATAGTGATCTCATTTTTGATAAGTCCGTCAATCTGATTTCTGTTTCGGTCTTTACTGGCGTCGAATCAGCACGGCTTAAACTTGCTGGAAATAAACGTTCATTATCCTTGTTGTTGTACCACCACATAGCAACTGCCATCAAAACAACGGCAGCAAAAAAAGCGGTGACCCAGCGTATTGCATGCTCAGCACGATTTTTTTCTCGTCGGCTTTGCCATAGGGCCTTTTCAGGTACGCGCTCAGGTTTGTATAATTGATTAAATGTGTCCATTAATGGATCAGCTGGCACACCTAGCAGCTTCGCATAGGCTCGTAAATAACCCTTAATAAATACGGGCTCAGGCAGATTTTGGTAATCATCTGCTTCTATTAATTCAATAATGCGCACACGCAAGTGCAATTTACCTGCAACATATTCAGGGCTATACTCCTTTTCTAAACGTACTGCGGCCAATCTAGCGCCTGGCTTTTGCGCATTTTCTACAATTTCATCCATTGCTATTGTTGTATTCATCTTTTACTCCGGTTGTATCCGAAAAGTTGTTCAAGCGTGTTTGATACGTTGCCTCTAACCCCGTATTTCCTGCCTTTCGTGCAACATCTACAGCTAATGCCAACACCATTCGACTACCTTGTGAGAGGGCAGGATATTTTTGCAAATAAGCAAGCGCCTCATTGAAATGATCATGTTTCGCCGCAATACTTACAAGCTCGTACAAGGACTGCTCACGCGAAGGATCTTGCTCAAGTGCTTTAATAAAATACTTCGTCGCTTTTATATGGTCAGGAACAGCCATCGCACATAATCCTGCATTCTCATAAGCACCGGCTGTATGTTCATATTTTATATCGTTCACTGCTTTAAGAAAGTATTCCTCGGCACGACTGTATTGTCCTCGCCGACACAAAAATGCACCGTAATTATTATATTGGGCGCCAGAACCAGGCGCTGCAGACATAGCCTTTTTATAATAGGATTGTGCGAGCTCCATTTCTCCTGTTTTTTCCATAAAATAGGCCATCGATGCATTAGGACCCGGCGCATCTGGAGATTGAGACAGTGCCAATAGCAATTTACGCTTAGCCCTTGGCATGTCCCCCTGGTGTAGGTAGGCCAGACCTAGCTGCGTATTATATGCAGCAGCCTCATTAAATTTAGCCTTTTTTCCAGTAGCAGAGGCTACGGTATTTGCTTCATCATTATGCTGGCAAGACTGTAATAATAACAAGCCAATAACGGTTAGAATGCGGCGCAATATCACAACATACTCACATATCATTAAAATCAGTCGGTCATTATAACCGTGAATGCGCTAATTTAAAAATCCTTTGGTACCCTTCGGTTCCATATCGGGAGTCTCGAGAAAAGATCCTGAATTACGCTATCGCTAGATACGGGCTAAGTATCCCGCTTCTATGAATGCCCTTCTCTTAAGTCAGTCGAATGAGTTGGCATAAAATGTAATTTTTGCCAGCGTGCAGAACGACTAGTCCTGTCTTTAACTTCACCAGCCAATTGTCCACATGCAGCATCAATGTCATCACCACGAGTCTTACGGGTGATTGTATTAATACCCTTGGCAACAAGTTGATCACGAAACGAATCAATTGCCTTTTGTGTTGAGCGTTCAT
>CAMBDN010000134.1 GCA_945865355.1 Legionella genomosp. 1 | reverse complement strand
CCGAATACCAACGTGAATAGGGTAGTTAGCTGCCATGCGCTCGCGTGGATATGGAGTTGTTTTAATAAGCCACCAAACACATCAGCACCACCGGAAATATAAGCGGACAGCAAGGTGTAAAGCAGAAATAAATAACTCAACCAAGCCAGTAATGAACCAGGAGTACCAAGGGTAGCTGCTGCCATCGACACCATGTTTTTTCCTGGTGGTAGATAGAGATTCACTTCCAAAATAAATAAAGCACCCAAGGTCATTACGGACCAACACAGCAATAGAAATAAGGACGATTGCCAAAACCCGGCGGAGGCATTAGCAACAGGCAATGCCAGCATACCACCACCGATGGATGTGCCGACAATAAGAAGAATTCCGCCGATAAACCTTGAGCGCATGCTGAAGCCTGTTAATAAAATAAGCATGGTAGCACAAAATAAATTGCGGTCGATACAGCATTAACACTGGTATTGCAGATCAAGGCTAGTTTGGCATTATGAGTTGCTCTGGTACGTGCTCCCATGTAATCCGTGGTATTGTCGGCAAAGGGCAGCCAATTTGTTGATCGCGATATGTCCTATCCGGGAAAAATCACTAAAGATAGTTTGATCTATCGTGAGTTCGTGAAGCATGGTTGGGATTGGGGTGGGAGTTGGTATGATGTACAGGACTATCAACATTTTGAGAAGCGGGCGAACGGTGAGCGTCGCAATCCCTATGGGTATTCTTCACCGATAGCGCCTAAAAGGTGAGCCTGCATTGCGCAGCGTTGCCCTACATGCAGGCTACCCATTTTATTTTGATCAGAGCGGATAATTATCAATTAGGCGTATATCCCCAATTTTTATGGCGACGAAACGCCTACCAGCATGCTCTTCAAGGTATTCTACTTCTATTCCATGATCATTGAGTTCGGTTTTCAACTGCTCACAAGAGAAAGCGGTTTGATGAAAAATCTGTGCAAATTGAGCCGCAATTTGTCGTTGTTCGTTGTTAAGGCGATTATTGCGTGAGCTATAAGCAAGACCACTGGGTTCGCGAATAATTGGGCAAGAAATAATTTCTATGTTCATGAAAAAGGCGTTAACCATGCCACGGATGAGTTGAAGTTGTTGATAATCTTTTTCACCAAAATAGGCGCGATGTGGTTTGGCTAGATTTAATAATTTTATGACGACAGTTAATACGCCGGTAAAATGACCCGGTCGGTGTTTGCCTTCCATCGGAAGGCTATCGCGAGCTTCTTGTACTTGATAATGATAATCGTCAATATAGATGGCCTGTTCTGTGGGTAGCAGACAATAATCTACGCCATTGCTTTGAAGTAACTCAAGATCAGCATCTAACGTGCGAGGATAATGGGTAAAGTCATCTCTGCGGTTAAATTGCGTTGGATTAATAAAGAGGCTAGCGATGGTGCGATCATTTTCTTGCTGACTTTTTGTATAGAGAGAGGCATGACCTTGGTGTAGATTTCCCATGGTTGGGACAAAACCAAGTGATAAATGGGTAGGTATCGTCTGACGAAATGTAAGCCACTCATCTGGATGATGAAAGATTTGCATGTTAATTAGCTTCCCAGGATGCACGTCATTCCAAACGTAGTGAGGGATCTCCCTAATAGGGCTCGGTGCCACTTTCGGAGATCGCTCACTACGTTCGGGATGACGGACGTTGTCAATAAACTTTTCTGCTCAAAACGCATGTTCAACAGCTGGAAAATGGGTGTTTTGAACTTGCTCTACATAGGTATTGATTGCTGCAAGCAACACTTCTTTACCCTGAGCAAATTGCTTAATAAACCTTGGTTTGAATGAGGTTTGTAGTCCCAGCATGTCATGCCAAACCAATACTTGCCCATCCGTTTCAACGCCAGCACCTATCCCAATCGTTGGGATGGTCAGTGCCTCGGTAATCGTTTTTGCCACCTGACTTGGTACACACTCAATAACAAGCGCGAAGCAGCCGGCAGCTTCCAATCGGTTAGCTTGTTGAACGAGTAAGGCGGCTTGTTCTTGTTCTTTGCCTTGCACTTTATAACCACCCAATTGATGAATCGATTGCGGGGTAAGGCCTATATGTCCCATCACAGGCACACCTGCGGTAACCAGATAGTTAATCGTTTGGCAAACATCTGCATCTGCCCCTTCAATTTTCACTGCATGAGCACCTGCTTGTAATAACTTTTTGACATTTTGTATGGTGTCAGTATGTGAAACACGGTGACAGAGGAAAGGGAGATCGCTCACTAAAAATTGCTGGTTTATTCCTCGCGCAACGGCGGCGGTGTGTAAGACCATCATGTCCATGTTTGCCATGATCGTACTATCATAACCGTGAACGGCCATAGCCACAGAATCACCGACTAACACGCAATCGATATTTGATTCAGCAACAGTGCAGGCTGAAGGGTAGTCATAACACGTTAGCATGCTGATTTTTGATTGCTGTTCTTTTCTACGTTTGAAATCGAGTATGTTCATGACAGCCTCCCTTGAAGGGGGCGCATATTGAAAACAATGGATGTATCAGGTACCTGTCTCATGGATCAAGTCCTCCAAAAATTAGTGTTTATAAAGTCACCGCTCTAAAACTGCAGAGTCGATGCATCTCTGATCATAATTGACGCGCATAAAATTGCAAGATGCGTTATGATCTTTCATTTTGCAATGGCATCGTAAATCGTTATGTTACTGATTGACAAATTAAATACCCCTGGCGAGCATTTCTTCGCTTTTCCTGGACAAATCGGCACTTTACAGGTAGCTCTGACCGTACCTAATACGGTTGATAAACGATATGTAGCCCTTCTAGGCCACCCGCATTCATTGCAAGGTGGCACGATGAATAACAAGGTCGTCACGACCTTGGCTCGGGTCTTTAAAGAACTTAATATAGCAAGTCTTCGTTTTAATTTTCGTGGCGTAGGTGAAACAGCAGGCACCTATGACGAGGGGCGAGGTGAAAGTGAAGATATGTTGTTGTTGGCGCGTCAATGTCTGCAGGAAATACCCGAAGCAGAGCTTTTGTTTGCTGGTTTTTCGTTTGGCTCATACGTTGCTTATCGCGCAGCAGCACAATGTAAGCACTCGTTATTGATCACAGTGGCTCCTAGTGTCCATCATTACAATTACGCTGAATTTTTACCAGCCCCTTTTCCATGGATCGTTGTGATAGGCGACGATGATGAATTGGTTCCGCTGCAAGAGGTGCTTGATTTCGCGACACACCTATCGCCACCTCTACCCATGCTTCGCTTTGCTGATACGGGGCATTTTTTTCATGGTAAATTAATTGATTTAAAAGAGCGTCTTATTGAAACCATTCGTGAGCATTTGCTAGATGAATCTGACTGATCACTATAATGAAGTTGTTGCCCGTGCTGAAATCAATGATGATCCAGCACAACGGGAAGTGATTAAGTCGATGCAGCGTGTAGCTGATGAATTAACATTACCCAAGCCGTCGTGGTTTAACTCATGGTATAAGGTGCCAGTGAAGGGCCTTTATTTGTATGGTCCTGTCGGGGTAGGAAAAACCTATTTAGGCGATTTATTTTATCAACACGTTGAGGAAAAACAAAAGTCGCGGTTTCATTTTCACCAATTTATGCAACAAATTGATGCGCAATTACGTCGGTTACAGGGGCAAAAAGATCCTCTACGACGTATTGCCGCTAATATTGCTAAAACAACCCGGCTATTATGTTTTGATGAGTTTATGGTGCATGACGTTGCGGATGCAATGATTCTTGCGGAATTACTAGAAGCGCTTTTTGCACGCCATGTGGTACTGGTTGCAACATCAAATATTTGCCCTGATGATCTCTATCTGAATGGGCCTCGGCGCGAACGGTTTTTACCAGCCATTGAATTGTTAAACCAACATTGTGAAGTCATTGCTTTGGCAGAACACACTGATTATCGGTTAGGGCGTCAACCGTTACGGCAAGCCTATCTTCATCCTCTGAATCAAGCAACTCAGCAAGAGCTGGTTCAGCAATTTACGTCCCTCGCTATTGATCTGGCCGATGGGGTAGAACTTTGTGTACAAAACCGGTTGATTCCGTCTGTGAAATGTAGCGAACGTGCTGTGTGGTTTAAATTTGATGTTATTTGTAATTTACCGCGGAGTCAATTGGACTATCTTGAAATTGCAGATCGTTTTGATACCGTATTTGTCAGTGATATACCTGCATTGACGGTTAGGGATACCGTAAAGGTTATTTTACTGATTCATTTTATAGATGTGATGTATGACCGAGGAATACAACTAGTGATTTCAGCGGCTGTTGCTGCTAAACAGCTTTATCTTGAAGGTGAGATGTACAATAAATTTCAACGTACATTAAGTCGATTGGAAGAAATGCAATCTGAAGATTATGCGCGTCGTCATCACCGCCGGCAGATTCAATCGCTTTAGTTACAAAATGAGAATGATTATCGATATCATTTGTGTTATACTCTATTTTTTTCAATATAGTTACTCAAAATATGATAAAACTCACTGATCTTGTGCCAGGTGATCAGGTACGCTTGGTTGATTTTGGGCAAACTGATGTGCTTTACCGGCGCCGTCTTCTGTCGCTAGGGGTAACACGCGGCGCGGAGCTTCTTGTGACGCGTGTAGCGCCCTTTGGATGTCCAGTTCAGGTCGAAGTACGTGGTACATCACTTGCTTTGCGCAAAGAAGAGGCCTGCTATCTTCAGTGGGAGCGCGTATGACCCATATTATGCTGGTGGGAAATCCCAACTGCGGCAAAACAACATTATTTAACGCATTAACGGGTGATCATCAACGGGTAGGCAATTGGCCTGGGGTTACCGTTGAGAAAAAAACAGGTCAATGCAGCATCGATGGTGCAGTTATTAATGTCACCGACTTACCGGGTGTTTACTCTTTAGTTTCTTCACATAAAGGTGCTAGCCAGGATGAGCAAATTGCCGCTCGGGCAGTTGCAACGCTTGATGCCGATTTCATCATCGATGTGATCGATGCCTGCCATTTGGAGCGGCATTTATACCTGACCAGTCAGTTATTAGAGTTAGGTAGGCCCATGATTGTTGCGCTGAACATGAGCGATCTCGCTGAGCAAAGGGGGATTAGCATTGATGCTGCAAAATTATCACAACGATTAGGTTGTCCGGTGGTAACGTTACAAGCGCATCGTAAAGTAGGACTGGCTGACTTACATCAAGCCATTTTAAAAGGCATACGCTCACAAGAAATTCCAGTACCTATAAAATTACAGTTACCCACATCCATTATCGAAGCATTGACAGTCATTGAGCAACGGCTGTTGGCCCGTTACGATAATCCCAATCTTGTTCCTTATCTTGCTCGCCGTGTATTGGAGGGAGATTCATTATTGGTGGGTGATGATGACATCCAGCACGTATTGGAAGACATCCTAGAAATTGCTGATGTTGACGTGTTGATGGCTGACGCACGTTATAAGACGGTACATCAGGTGGTCGAGGTGGTACAGCGTAAGCGCTCTGATGCTAGCGAGCATTTAACTGCCAAAATTGATCGTGTCGTTTTGCATCGATTTTGGGCTTTGCCTATATTTTTTGCCATGATGTATTTGATGTTTTTATTTGCCATCAATATTGGCGGTGCATTTCAAGATTTTTTTGATATCAGTACGGATGCAATTTTTGTACAAGGAACCACCTGGTTGTTGCAGCAAATTCAGATGCCCAGCTGGTTTATCGCATTGCTCGCGAATGGTGTCGGTAAAGGGATTAATACCACGCTGACTTTTATTCCGGTGATTGCATCGATGTTTTTCTTTTTGTCGCTCTTGGAGACGTCAGGTTATATGGCGCGTGCTGCTTTCGTCGTTGATAAAGCTATGCGAGTATTGGGTTTGCCAGGAAAATCATTTGTGCCGATGATCGTAGGCTTCGGCTGTAATGTGCCAGCGATCATGGCGGCTCGTACGTTGGATTCTGAGCAAGATCGATTATTGACAGTGCTGATGAGCCCGTTTATGTCATGCAGTGCTCGTTTGGCTATTTATGCCGTATTTGTTGCAGCCTTTTTTCCTCATGGTGGTCAGAATGTGGTTTTTTCTCTTTATTTAATTGGGATCCTAATGGCGGTGTTGACGGGCTTTTTATTGCGTAAAACAATGCTTCGTGGACAAGCGTCACCACTAATTTTGGAGCTCCCGTCGTATCATAAGCCGTCATTACGTCGTTTATTGAAAGAAACATCCTTACGGCTGCGTTATTTTCTTATTCGCGCAGGAAAAATGATTATTCCTGTTTGTGTGATATTGGGTGGTTTGAATGCCTTAACGATTCATGGTGGTGTGAGTACAGCAGATGCAAGTAGTGAATCAGTCTTATCTTTGCTTGGTCAATGGTTAACTCCGGTCTTTTCACCGATGGGATTGCATCAAGATAATTGGCCAGCTACGGTAGGTTTGTTATCAGGAATGCTCGCAAAAGAAGTCGTGGTAGGCTCCTTAAACACCTTATACGTTCAGATGGGGCATCTTGCACAGAGCAGTGTGTCAGGATTCGATTTCTTTGGATCGTTAGCTGCTGCGGCCTGGTCGATTCCACAGAACCTTGCCGGCTTGGGTGGCGCATTGCTCAACCCCATCGTTGCCATTGCTCCTGATGGAGCATTGTCGCAATCCGTCTATGGCATCATGTACCAGCATTTTGATGGGAAGATTGGTGCTTATGCTTACCTGCTGTTTATTTTACTTTATATTCCGTGTGTATCGACCATGGCTGCCATTCGGCAAGAAGCTAGCCGTAAGCTGATGTGGTTTTCAATTGCTTGGTCATTTATTGTCGCGTATGCGGCAGCGGTACTGTTCTATCAGCTAGCAACATTTGCGCTTCATCCACAGCAATCGGTGGCTTGGCTTTTGGGCGTTGTGCTTTGTGTAGGTTTGGTTGTTATGGCCATGCGCGTTGTTGCGGTAACAACAGGGGGGCATCATGCTGCTGCAAATACGTGATTATATACAGCGTGAGCAAGT
>CAMBDN010000133.1 GCA_945865355.1 Legionella genomosp. 1 | reverse complement strand
GGATCTCGAATAGCTATTATTTCATTAACGACATCAACAATGGCAGCTTTAATACCCTCATCATTGATATAGCGCCGCTTCACATAATTTAAATCAGAATGACTTGCATCCTCATTGGCAGCACTGATTCGTTTTAACCCGGTGTTACTGCCTAAGGCATACAGACAAAGAAGCAGTCTTTTTTGCAATAGTTCCCCATCTAAAATTTCTCGATTGCCTACCGAGTGGAATTGTTTGGTAAAGCCCACACGAAAATCAGCTTCTTTTAAAATATCGATTAAATTGATGGTTGACCAACGACGATTAATTTCTCGCTGCAATGTATCAATAAACGGAGCTGGCGGTTGTGCCTTTAATGGCGTTACTTTGATGTGACCGCCATTTTTATCCATGATTTTAACTTCTTTGTTATGCACAACGGTGTCGTTGAGATTTTGTAAATTAAGGTGTAGCTTGTTCTTCAGCTGTTTAACAAAATCAGCACCATGAAGCGGTAATCCAAGCTGTAAGTATCGAGCTTCACGAGACGTTTCCCAATCAGCGGGTAAATCATCATCTGGATTACGATAGCGATAGGCACCCTCAATCCAGATTAATTTACAACGCAATTTTTCTCGTAAACATTCAAGAACAGCGACTTCATAATTAAATCGGTGAATTTTGATAGGACTTGCCAGTTTTTCAGTATCATCTCCGCTGATTCCATCATCTTTAATAGCAGCATCCGCTGCAGTAGTAACCATATCATCGGTTTCAAAAACCATTGATTTCCATGATGTAGGAATGACCTTGCCTATAGGGACAGGTGCTGCATCAGGGTAATAGGTATCAGTCGAATCTTGATGTTTTTTAATAAACGCGATCGCATCCAGTAAATCACGCCCCTCTGGACTATTGGTTTTGAAAGTGAATGCATTTAATAGTTGTAGAAGGACCTTTCGATGGGCATGAGAATACAGTGAATGCACTTTAAGGTTAACTTGGTTCTGATACCACCTGTTGCCCTTGTTTTTCAGTTCTAATACCAGTTTTTTTAAAGTGTCCTGATTAACTACAGGATAGATTTCATCCTCAATGACACCTTTAGGGTTCTCAAGTGCCGCCTCAGCAATTAAATATAAAATATCAAACTTACCGTTAACTTTTTTGACATCAGTGATGATTTTTTTATTAACATGAACCTCGGCTGACGATTTCATGTTGTGGATTAATTTAATAAATAAATCAGCTACATCGTCGATTAATAGCTGTGAGCGGATGTAGATAAAGCACGCCATGGAGGCCTCACGTGCATCAGAAACAAACTCAAGAACGTTACTGGGTGAGGCTGCCATGATTCGTTGGTAATATTTTTTGAGCAGTTTTCTTGGGGTGTTATCAAATAATGTTGACGGGATTGGTATGCTGCGAATAAAGTTTAATTTCTTGATTTCAAAAGCAACGTGCTTTAGTTTGACGCCGGCAACATCTGCTTTTAAACGGCGTAAAGTGATCTCATCATCCGGGGTATTGTCTTTTGTTGAGCCGTTTCTTTTAGTATCGTTACACAAAAGATCATTAGCTAATTTTACTGATTCGGGTGATAGCTGTTTGGCAATGTCCGCAAAAAACTGTTTTTCAAATTGGTGTATTGCCGATCGAATATAGCGATCGCTTCTTTCTGGCGTAAATGGTTCTAATTTATTCGCCATGAAAAATTGATTTGCTTTTTCTCGATACTGTGGCAATGTGTGAGGCTCCTTTTTCGCCTGTTCTATTAGCCAAGCAATCAATATTTTGGCATCAGCTAGCGTGGCGATTCTAAACCCGAGAAATTCACGTATTTTCTTGCGAAATCGTTTGGAGGTTCGATTTTCCAGGTACATGGGTTCAAACAAAAAAGGGCTTACTTTTAACTGGATGCTTAGTGAATGAAGGAGCATAGGCTCAACGACATCTTTCTTTGTTGGATATCGCCCCTTTGTTTGAAAGAATTTTAACATCATAGCAAAGGCTAATCGATTTTTTTCAGTAGTATTTGATTGGACGAATTTTAACTCTTCGGAATCCAAGCTAAGGAATGTCTCTGAAAAGAGGGTATTTAACAACATATACAGCAGTTCCTAGAATTACAGGTGTCGGTAAGGATGGCGGATTCTACGGAGTTAAAAAGACTATATCAATAGATATTTGATTGTAATTTGATCTTTTATCATGTAACCGATTTAAGGTCGGAACTTTTATGGGGCTATTTACTGATTAATATTTTGAATACCACATGGAAGGATGGTGATTACGGAGCAGTCAATTTATTATTCTGAGCAAAAATTTTCTTGAGTGGTTTTGGCAAGTGGCCCCTTGTGACACGAACCGTAAAATGCCGCCATTTAATCCAACGAACAAAAACAACCATAAATATTACACTTACTTAGTTAAAAGTATGATTTTTACATGAGGCAATACGAACCGGTTAAGATACTTGTCGCCCAATAAGCCGATCCCTCCTCAGAACCGGACATGCAGAATTGCCGCATCTGGCCAGATGACCGTCACCCCTGATGGCTTACAATCAATCAGTTAACAAAATCAAATGGATATTTTTCTTTAAGAAAGTCATAAGTTTTTTCAACATTGTCAAACTCAATTAATACTCTTACTTTTCCTGAGCTCATAGTTTTAATAGTTGCATCTTTACCATGTATTGCTGAAAGTTTCTCAATAATGTATTTTAGTTTTTTATTCAAGACTGATGTTTGAACAGTAGCTTTTTCAATACACTTCTCATCCAGATTAAAATACTTTTTGTTTCTTATTAACCGCTCTGTTTCCCGAACAGACAATTTTTTATCAGTAATATATTGAAGTACTATATTTTGAAACTCATGACCTAACATTATTACGGCACGTATATGGCCATAATCAAGTGCCCCTTTTTCCCATAGTGCTTTTCCTTCTGGGCTTAACGATGATGCGACTCGAATTAAGTTAGCCACGGTTGTTCGGGGCCTCCCAATCATTTTTGACACCTCCTCAATGCTAAGGAGATGCTCTTCTTTAAGTTTTAACAACGACTCTGATTCTTCCAATAAGCTAAGTTGTTCACGTTGAATATTTTCTATTAAAGCAATAGCAAAGGCATCTTTCGTGCTTACATCCTTTATCACGCAGGGGATCTCGTTTAAATTTGCCTCATGCGCGGAGCGGTATCTTCTTTCCCCAGCAATAAGCTCATACTGATCCCTCCCTAGTTTTCTCACAATAATAGGCTGTAAAATCCCTTGCTCTTTAATAGATTCGACTAAATCTTTAATTGACTCCCTTGTTATTGATCCTACTTTTCTTGGTTGATAATGACCAATTACAATTTTGCTTAATTGAATATTTTGTATAAAATTTTTGTTTTCGATTTCATGTTCTAAACGTAAGGAATTAATTGCAATTGCATCAACACCCATGCCTAAAATATTCATAATGGATTCCTTTTTGTACACAAAATTGTTTGCAAAAAAAAACATAAGTACTCATGAGGTCCTCTCCAGCAAAGGGTTTTGACGTTTTTGTCCGGTACCGGACAACGGTTATTCATGAGGCGTATCCCTAAGGAACTTTCTATCTGCATACATCCATTGACTTAAGGCCATCCGGATAACTGCGGGCTTAATATGAACATCCAACATTTTTCTAATGCCTTTAATATTAAGTTCTAAATCAATTAACCTTTCCATAAGGTGAATATCAATATTGGCTTGTACAGGATTGGCGCCAATATTTTTCATCATGGCACCAAGCTTAATTTGAGTAAGAAGGTTAATTAGTACGTAATCATCAGATGAATTACTCCAATTAATATTATCGACTGATGAGCTCTGAAAAAAGTGCTCCAATGCTTCATTGACTAATTGCGACTGTTTCCCCCTCCCTTCGTACTCTTTTTTTGCCTTGTTTTGAATTGAATGCCACAATTTTTCAGGGACCCGAAGTGTAATTTTTTTCTGGGTATTTGGTTTGGTATCTTTTTCTTTGGGTCTTTCCAGAAACATTACTTCTCCTCGTTGCTAGTTTTTAGCAAAAAACATTCTAAAGACTTCAGAAGCTTTACCATGTCATCTACTGTTGAAACCTCAGAAATTTTTGCATGGTCTCTAAGCTCGGGAATATATTGCAAAAGCTTATTACCCGCTTTAACACAATTTTCAGTGGATTTGATTTGCATGGAAGCAACAGAGCGCTTTCGACCATCTACTCCCCTGGGTATTATTTGTTGAACTTGATTTGGCAATTGCGCATTATTTTTTTGTAATAATTTACTAACAAACAACTCTTGTCGATCTTGTCTGGTTATGGATACAGCCTTAATTAGGTTGTTAGCAGACAAGTGCCCTGCTTCAAGTGCGTTGAGTATCGCAGGATGGTATTTATCAGGACTAGAGATAAATTTAATTAATGCTGATGCTAAATTACGCTCGATTTTCAATCGGCTTGAAAGTTCTCGTATTGTAATTTTTTGATTTTCTTTTATCTCTTCATATGCAAGTTTATAATTACCAAAAACACTAATGTTTGAACGCAAACTATTTTCAGTGATCTGGCGCTCAATCTTTTCTCGTCTACTCAGATTATGTAGCCCTTCATTTCGAATGGCTTTAATATAGGGAACCCGCCCAAGAATACAGGCAAGCCGTCTTAAATGACCCTCAAGTACAACTAATGTGTTGGTTTTAATATCTGATTCAATTTCAATCGGTTGAATCTGCCCTGTTTCACGAATGCTTTTTGAAAGAGTAACCAAAAATTCATATTCTTTTTTCTGAGTTATATCGGGAGCGTTGGATAGATTCTCAAATTCAGGATATATGGCATATTCGATAGATTTTCCATCAATCTCACCCTCTGTCAATTGCACCAGACAAGTTGAATCCATATTGGATTCGAATATATCATCCATGTCGATACCAACATGTTTCACCAACCAATTATCGTCAATTATCCAGTCAGGTCGCGGATTATGATCGCTAGGTTTTAAGGCTTTAGGTCTTACTTTATAATAGCCTTCATCGTTTCCATCATTAAAACTAACTTGCTTTGAAACATTACCGAAATTTAAGGCCCTAGTAACATCCCCATTTGAGGGGTTAACTTTTTTTTGTGTGGTAATTGTTTGCTCAGATGGACTGTTTCCTATAATCATACTCATGCCAACTCCTCCATTTCTTCTACTATTAATCCTTTCTCTGCGATTAGATCTTCAAATCCCATTTTCTGAAAAATATAATTACAAGCATTAATAGCATCCGTTCTTAATGTTGAGTTCTTCTTGAGACCTTTAAAGGGCATCGAAAGATCTGCGCCTTTCATATCTACCTTTGCCATGTCACCAGAATCTCTTAATTCACAAGGCATCAAATATGGTTTGATATACACACTCTCCTCCAATTTGTTCCTTTGCTCATCTTGTCCAGTACGTTTATTCCATGCTTTTTGATTTGCCAAGAAACCCAGCAACTTGCTTGCTTGAGATCTTGGTTTTGCATCATTCTGCTCATGAAAACAATGAAGCATAGCGTTCAGACCCTCACAACTCTTTTCTTGTAATTGAAAAGGCATAATTGTATGTGTTGCTGCACGCATTAAACCAACTGAAGTAATTGAAATAGCTGGGGCGCAGTCAGCAACAACCAAATCAAAACCAGCTTGGAACATCCGTTCAGGGTCAAAAAAACTTCTTGGTATGTCATACAAGTCTTCATAAGACAAATTACTATCAAATTGTTTCTCTTCAATTTTTTTTAAAACTTCATTGTGCGCAGGGATAATTTTTAGATTGTTATATTCATAAGCTGGATACAGCGCGATAGGTTGATTTTTGATATATAAAGAAGCCAAACTTGATGTACCATCCCAGTCAGGATGTAATTCTGAATTATATTCAGGGTGAATAGGTGGGAAATATTTGGGGGGTAGTTCCAGTCTAGCATCTTTTACTATTCTCTTACTAAGGTTCGCCTGACCATCGCCATCAACAGCTAAAACACGTAAATCTAAAATTGTAACCGCATAACTAATTATAAGCTGGGCAAGAACTGTTTTTCCAACACCACCTTTATTATTGGCAATCACAACAATTTTTGCCTTTTTATTTTCATTAGTCATAATGCATTCCTTTATTAAGTGGTTCAGTTATATCTACATTACAATAATTAAGAGGAATAATAAAGATGTATCGCACTACGGTAGTGCTGTATATAAAAAATAAATTTAAAACAGAATGAATTTATTGGTCATAAAATATTAATGATAACTATCAATGAGTTACTTGATTTTTTCCGGGGTTCTTATGTTTTTATTTAAAAATATATTGATCGTTTAATATTTGTAGTGCATATTAATTTCAATTGCATGGTTAAATATTTTTGCTTTTCGTTAAAGCCGAAAATAGTGTTTTATTTTAAGTGGAAAATACACAAGGGAACAAATGAAAAAATAATTCAAAGAGGAATAGGGATGGTTCTTTACGGCTCGGCAGCAACCAAGCCGTAAAGGATTAACACATAGAATACTAGTATGTATTAATACGAAATAGGTCTTTCACCTATCATATTAGTATTCCTTGATTTTTTTGTCAATTGTATTGGCTAAAAGCTAAGGGATTATTCCGCATGAAAAAAAGTGCGATGGTGGTTGATTGTCTAAAAATTGACAGACAGCCAACATACAATGATTTCATAAATCGACGGGCTGGGTGCGATCGCCACGGTAACTGGTGCGGTCACAGCCCGAGCGTTCCTCGATTTTTTGTGCAACCAGAGGTCCACAAATCACGCCCCAAAATTTTGGTTTGGGCGGGCGAGGCATTGGGCCGTTTTTATAATTTACCCGGCTTATACCTCAAGGAGGTCCGTATCCAACGCAAATCGACGCGCCGTCAGCGGAGCGAGGCGCGTGAGGCGTTGTCGAGCATTGCGCAGGTTATGCTTCATTATACGGAGCTTGCGAGCTTGCGGGTGGGTGTGCCTCATGAAACGGA
>CAMBDN010000132.1 GCA_945865355.1 Legionella genomosp. 1 | reverse complement strand
ATAAAAATCCAACATACATGGGTAATGTACACCGTGCGGTTGAGGGGCGGGTAATACTTCTTATCACAGAGGGCCTTCCGGTGGCTGGTTATTATTTTCTGGTGCGAATTATCAGAATTTTGATGGGTTTGTCAATGCGTAACTTCTAGATCATAATAAATCCGCATTACACGAGCATGCTGTTTCAGCAATCATCGTCAATACGGCGTTGAAAGAAAAGAATGCCGCACTCAGCTTGATGAAAGCATTAGAAACAGAACTGGAATTAAATCATCAACAAATCATTGTACAAAAAATGAGAATTAAATCGTTGGTTGCGGTCATGAGCAATGCAAGGGTCGATTTGGATGAAACGACCGTTTATGCCAAAAATAATGGTTCCGTACAGAATATGTTTGTGGCACTCGGTACACCCATTAAAATACGTAAGCCCATCTTTTCGATTGCCGATACAGATACATTATTTATCCAAGCAAATTTTAATGAAACCGATCTTCGCCGAGTGCGGCCGGGTGATAAAGTTGCCATTCTTCCACGTATTTATTTCGGTTCAAAGATTTATCATGGCGTCATACTGTCAAGAAATTGGGCATCAAGCCGATTACAAACTCACCAATCGACCCAGATAGAAATCGTCAGAAATAGCGAAAGCAATTGGTTTTTACTACCGCAACGTATGCCCGTTCAAATCAAAATTACAGATTACGATCCGATCCATTATCCACTTAGTATCGGCGCGAGCGCTTATGTATACATCCACACAGGCTGACCGCCACTTTTAGCCCGATGGCAAAAGGGGCCCTTACTATTGCCATCCTGATTCGATGTATTTTTCAATCTCCCCTAGACTGCCTAATCTATAAAATAATTGCAATTGTTGTTCGCTCAGCATCTTGCGAAAATAATAGCGCACCAACGTTTTACTTTGCAGTACCGCTTGATATTCACTTTCAAGCTCCGCCAGTCCAATTAAATGCATCATAAAACAATTTCTACGAACCTCATGACTCACGTTCAATACCGTGCCATTTTCTGCGAGTAAATGCTGATATAACCAAGGCTGTCCACTACCTGCGCGAGCAATCATGTAGGCATCACAGCCACTATCAGCAATGGCTTTGGCCAATGATACCTTCTCAGCAATATCACCATTGGCAATCACTGGAATTGAAATAGCCTGTTTAATTTTTGCTATCTGATTGAAGTTGCTGGGCGTATCATAATCATCGGTCCAACGTCGACCATGGACAATAAGCGCATCAGCCCCCGATTGTTCAATTGCTTGTGCTAAAGCAATATCTCGCTCATCGCCTCTAATACGTAGCTTAACCGTCAACGGAATTTGTATCGCAGCACGTACGGCCCTAACAATTGCATATAATTGTTCCGGCTTTTCAAGCAACGCGCTACCCGCTCCCTTTTTACGAATTTTAGTTTTAGGGCATCCGCAGTTAAGATCAATTAAATCGGCGCCAATGGCCGCCAATCGTGCCGCAGCTGTTGCCACCGTGACGGGGTCAGCGCCGGAAAGCTGATAGCACAGACGTGTTTCCTCAGGTGCACGATATAAATAACGCGAATCAACGTTATGTTTGTATAATACATCGTGTGCTGAAATCATTTCTGAGACACAATAAGCAGGTGGCAGGAAGCGATAAAACAATTGCCTAAACGGCGCGCAGCTGAACCCAGCCAACGGCCCCTGTAACAAGCGATTAGGAAACTGCAGCGAGCCTATGCTAAATGGATTATTGAGGAAGGTCTGCATGCACAATTCAAAATGATTGGTGATACGTAGTTTAACATATTTAAACCTAGAAAAAGGTTACCCCAATGGATAAACAATTTCTTGATGCCGTAGAAATGCTAAAAATAGCCACGCAACATGCCTACTGTGCGGAGCACCTATTAAACAATAATGCTGAGGTTGTTTTGGATAATCAACTTAGCATCGATGCTCTTTTACCCATTACCTCGCTCATGTACCAAGCATTCGAATTAACATTAAAAGCTTATTTGGTCCATCACCATCGGCAAGTTAGGCAATACAAAACACTAGCAGAGCTGATTGAACTCAATGATGAACTTGGTTTATCCAAACAAGACCTTCAACTCATCACCACCTTGGCGAGACAACAAGCATTTCGTAAGGGGATTGAGTACGCTCAGTGGGAAAACCGGCAGCAACTACAGGTCTTTTGCGAGCAAATCATGGCCTTGTATGCGCGCGTTCAAGAATTAATGCCGCTCGAATTACAAAGTGATTATCATTAGCGAACCTCTATGAATAGTCTTAGCAAAAACATCCATTCAATTTGTATTATCAGGCTATCCTCCAGAGGCGATTTGCAGAGTATTGAATTTATTATTTTTGATAAAAAATCGCCCGTTAGAAGTTATTGGGCACTCAAGCTGAGTTCACAGGAGTCATGGCTCTGATTACAACCGATGACTCAAGAAAAATGCTGGACGGTTGGTTTAAATCAGAGAAGACTATCATTGACTTGTAATGCCAATCCCTTTTTGAATTGCCCCCAAGCAAGACGTCGTGTTATCTGTTGAGACGGTGTTAGGGAAAGCACACCTCTCTTGCCGTTAACACGAGCTGAGGGGAAAACTAGCAGCTGATTTAGTTTTGTCGACAGTGCGTAGCTTTCCATGCCCAAGGCATATAATCGATTATAACTGTTAAATTGTTCCGGCCAACTCTTGTTCCCCATTTGGTGTGCAAACACCCAAGGCATGTCACAAAAGGTTATGCCATCTAGATCTTTGTCTTTCATCACATTAACACCACCAGCATACACCTCAGAGGTCGCATAAACGGGTACATCACCCGCGTAATAGTATTTTAACAAAGGCATGATTTGCCTGGCCTTCGATGGGTAGGCTAGCAGAAAGATCACATCGAAATCTTGCCGACGACTAGTGATCGACTCAACGTTTTGCCCAATTAATTGTTTCAATTGTTTTTGACGGACTTCGCTCGCCGATACATGCAAAAAATCGCGCATGCTCACATTCAGATCATCGTTGGATCGATAAAGCAGTGTATCAATAATATGGCCGCCATCGGCACGCCATTGGCGTGTAAAAGCCGAAATAACTTCACCACCCCACTCTCCCGCGGGTCCAATGACTAAAGCGCGGGTAAAACCGCTTTTACGAATCTTAGTAGCAACTTGTCTTGCCTCATTACTCGGCGACAAGCCAAATTGGTAGCCACGATCATTTGGACGAACACCCACTTCATTCAACAACAACGTTGGCACAGGATGATCGATGGTCGCGATAGTCGTTACATTGACTTTACTCAACGGGCCGACGATGTAGTCAGCACCTTCAGCAACGGCTTGTTGATAGAGCGACTCTACATTATTAGCATCGGTATTGTATAAACGTACATTTACAGAATCAGGGGCGTGACTTGCGTGTAGTCCTGCCATAAAGCCCTCTTTTACAGCTCCACCAGGTCCAGACAAAGGACCGGTCAGTGGTAATAACAGTGCTACTTGCTTTGGCGAGGCAAACAAGTTCGACGAAACACTAGCCAGCGGAGATGGCAAAATATCATTTCCGGGATGAGCGGGATAGTGAGCCTGCCATTGCTCTATTTGCGCTATCATTTTTTGAGCATTATCATCATGCTGATGAGAAATAAGAGCCAATTGCATCCAGCCCTCCAACTCCGTACCCTTCGTTGCTTCAACCGCTAGGGTGTTTAGCTCACTCTCAGGCAACATCGTCAGTGTTAGCCACAACGCTCGATGATTATTGGTCTTAGATGCCTCATCAGGCAACAGGCGCTCTAATTTAATTCGTTCAGAAACCGAGTCATTTGCATTAGCCACTGCTTGATAAGCATTAGCCAGGATCTCGTGAAATTGAACTTGATAATAAATCGGCAAGTGATGGACGTCATTTACAGTAGCAAGCTTAGCAATCGCTGCATGGGGTTGCTCGCGAATTAAATCAATTTTAGCTAGCAACACACGCTTTTCATTGGCAAGATCGGCCGTCACGTCGTTGGTCTGTGATAAAATGGTTCGTCCTTCGCGCCATTGCCCATCATAAATTAAGCGACCAGCGGCCATAATCAATAGAGACTGCCGCTCGCCGTCCGTTTTATTTTTTGCTAGGGTCAAGTAGGCTGTTGCAGGCATGGTATAAGGGCTAACCAAAGGTTGAGCTACCTTTATCGGTTCGGCGACGGGTGCCTCGGTGGCTTTGGTGCACTGTGAAAGCAATATGGCGCAAATGGTGAGAGAAATAAATTTTATTACATGGGTATTCAACAACATGATTATACTTTCCCCAAATGCTTGAACGCAAAAGGATAAACCATGACAGACGCTACAGCAATAAGTCCCGGTACTCTATACATTGTTGCCACCCCTATCGGTAATCGGGAAGACATTAGTTTGCGTGCATTAAGCACCTTACAATCGGTGGATATTATCCTTGCAGAAGATACCCGTCACTCTATGCAATTATTAACCGCGTTAGGGATAAAAAAACAGCTAATTTCCTTGCATGCCCATAATGAGTCAAATAAAAGCGAGCAGATTTTAGCCCTGCTACACCAAGGCAAATCGCTTGCGCTCATCAGTGATGCAGGTACCCCATTGATAAGCGACCCCGGGTTTCCTCTGGTAAAATTGGCCCGGGAGCACCATGTTTCGGTTGTACCCATTCCTGGAGCCTGTGCATTAATTACTGCCTTATCAGCAGCAGGAGTGGCTTGTGACACCTTCACTTTCTGTGGTTTCCTACCAGCAAAACAAGCAGCCAGACAACACAAACTTGAGTCTCTAAGGTCTATCGAACATACCCTTATTTTTTATGAATCAACGCACCGTATTCTAGAAAGTATCGACGATATTGCGCATGTTTTTGGTGAGACGTGTGCTTTGGTGATGGCAAAAGAGTTAACCAAAACCTTCGAGCGCTTTATTGCTGGGAGCTGTACTGAAGTTAGGAATTGGCTGTTAGAAGATAGCCATCATCTCAAAGGCGAGTTTGTCCTTATCATCCCGCCAAGAGTGATAGAAAAAGAGACGCAACACCATGAGCAACTATTATCGATATTACTGACGGAGTTGCCACTAAAGCTGGCTGTAAAACTTGCCTGCCAACTTACAAACGTTCATAAAAATGAACTGTATAAAATTGCTCTGACGTTGCAAAAAAATAAGCTATAATAACGGTCATAACAATTTTAGAGGAGCTTCTAGGTGAAAAACCGAATTCTCTGTATCGCAACCATTACGCTCAATTTTTTTATTTCCTCAGCAATAGCCGCAAAATGGGGACATATCACCGTTGCTGACCCCGTACTAGGTAGCCGTAACATAGTCTATGAGGAAGTTGGTGATTATGCTGTCGTCGAAGGTGATATTCTCATTGGAAAAATAACCGATCTTAACAAACAAAATGCGTTTATTTTACCTAAAATAGGTGGCGGCCGTTGGTCAAATGGCATTATCCCTTTTGAATTAACCGAAGAGCTGCCCATACTTACTAAATTAGCAGTATTGGAAGCCGTTACCCTTTGGGAGCAAAAATCAAACGTAGAATTCGTAGAATTAACCTCAAAAAACCGCGATCTCTATCCTGATTTCATCTCTTTTATCCCCGCAAAAGGAACAACCTGCTCATCCTTTGTAGGACGACAAAAAGGCAAGCAGGTTATTAATTTAGCCCTCCGTTGTAACACGATGAACACCGTCCATGAAGTTGGTCATGCTCTGGGTTTATGGCATGAGCAATCACGTAATGACCGTGATGAGTTTATACGCATCAACTGGGAAAACATCGAAGAAGATTACCGCTATAATTTCGACCAACATTTGAATGAAGGACAAGATTATGGTGATTATGATTACGATTCAATCATGCACTATCCTGCCGATGCCTTCTCAAAAAATGGTAAAAAAACCATCTTACCGTTAATTGACGGGGTTGAGATTGGCCAACGTAATCATTTGAGTGAAAGAGATATCACCGCAGTGAATGCAATGTACCCTGCATCAGGTGGATAAAGACGCTCTTTCCCCCTTTCTTTGAAAAAAGGAGGGGGATAACAGCATTTCAAAAAGCCCTTCTAAACGCCCTTTTTCAAAGGGAGGGAGCCTTCATTTGAAGTCATTGAGCCATTATTAAAACGATGACCAAAAGATACTACGCGGCCCAGCACTTCATGCATGGCGATACTTAAGTAATATAGATTATAGGGATTAGGTACATAAGTTCTTTCCCAGCCCCCTTTCCAGTAAAAAGTAAAATCGGTTGGAGCAGCGATTGGATGCAACCCTTGTGCTCGACACAAATCCATAGACCTCGGCATATGTATGGCCGAAGTTACCAGATAAAACGGCTCCTCCTGCACAATCGGTTTAATGGCCGTTGCTTCAGCTGCCGTATTTTCTGAGGTTACTTCCAGTACAACATCGGCTTTAGGAATATTAAACCATGAGACAACCTGTGCTAATCGGATCGCTTCCGCGGTTTCAAAACCCTCACCACCACCTGATAATAACAATTTTGCATTTGGAATTTGCCGATATAACCGAACCCCCTCAACCAAACGATCGATGCTCACGGTGCTCAACATAGTGTTCGGTGGGAAATTTTTCACTTCAGACTGCCCTCCACTGAATATAACAATCCAATGAACACGGGAATCCGCTTTTGTAACAACAGGGTACTGCCCCTCAAGATAATTGGTTAGATATTTTGGTAACCATCCCATACCAAGTAGTGACAACAAAATAAACACCAAGATAAACCCTAAGCGAACCGCCGAGCGATTACCCTGCAAACAAAGCAAAACAGAGAAGCATAAAAACAACGACAAGCCGATAAAAAAAGGATTTACGAGTAATGCAATGACGTGACGAATAATACTGGTGGCCCTTTCAAGTTTGAAGTGCAACACCTGAGTTAGATTGAGTTGCGGCAAGCAACGTCTCAAATGGTGTTTTAAATTGTAGCACCTTTCTTGGTCTATTGTTCAACCTATTTTCAATGACCTGTATATCATCATCAGAAAGATCCTT
>CAMBDN010000131.1 GCA_945865355.1 Legionella genomosp. 1 | reverse complement strand
AATTTAAATGGATCTTTTACCCCCGATGGTTTTTGACCCATCGCAAAAGCACCCACAATCGTGTCCAGTCGATCGGCCAATGACAACGCCATCCCTAAAGTCGATTCTGGTAACTGATCAGCTGCAAAACGAGGCATGTATTGTTCATTTAATGCCTGTGCTACCGCCGTGGTTTCTCCATCATGCAGTGCGTAGTAATATCCCATTAATCCCTGTAACTCAGGAAACTCACCCACCATGCCAGTCATAAGGTCACATTTACTTAAATGAGCGGCACGTAATGCATCTTTGCTATCAAGTTGCAGGGGTTGTGTTAGAAAGTCCATGATCGCTTGCATACGTAACATCTTATCTTGCAAACTACCCAATCGCGCTTGGAACACCACATTTGCGGTATTGGCATAATGCTGACTAAGGGCTTGTCGTTGATCTTGATTGTAAAAAAATGCTGCATCACTCAATCGAGCGCGCATGACTTTTTCGTTGCCTTTTATCACCTGCTCCTTGCTCTTGCTGGCAATATTCGCAACCGTAATAAAATGTGGTAACAAACGGCCTTGTTGATCACGCAAAGCAAAGCATTTCTGATGTGACTGCATCGCTGCAATCAATGCTTCGGCTGGCACATTAAGAAACTCCGGTTCAAAATTGGCAAGTAGAGCCTGCGGCCATTCAACGATTGATGTTACCTCATCAACTAACGATGCTGGCATCACTGCCTGATAATGATGCTGCGATGCCAGCTGTTGCACTTGATCAACAATCATTTGACGGCGCACCGCAAAATCAGCAATAACATACGCTTCTTGCAGACAAGATGTATAAGCCCGCGGCGTTAAAATATCCACGGCTTGGGGATGATGAAACCGATGCCCAAAACTCTTTCGACCCGTGGTTACACCGAGTACTTTTGTGCTTACAACCTCATCACCGAACAGAAGCACGGCCCAATGCACGGGTCGAGCAAATTGCTCATCGAAGCTCCCCCAGCGCATCGGCTTTGCGATCGGCAAAGCCACCAGAGCTTCCCTTATCATGGCAGGTAATAAATCCCGTGTGGGCACACCAGGATTTACTGCCTCATACACCCACCACTCACCTTTATCCGTCTTACTGGTCGTCAATTCCTTCACAGTCACACCACAGGACTTGGCAAAGCCAAGCAGCGACGGTAAAGGCCGACCTTCGGCATCAATGGAGGCCACACAAGACGGGCCACGACGGGATACCTGTTGGTTTTCCTGCAGAACTTGAACATCATGAATTAAAATAGCTAAGCGTCTAGGTGTCGCAAAACGATGCACCGCGCCATGTTGTAATTTTGCCTGTGCCAACGACGCCACTAAATTATTTGCTAATGCATCCGCTAAAGGCCAAACAGCACCTGATGGCAATTCCTCTGTACCTAACTCAAATAACAAATCATTCAACATATTCAATTCTCTTGGCTTTTAAGCAACGGAAATCCCAGCGCCTCACGAGCCTGATAATAAGCTTGCGCTACAGCCCTAGATAGCTGCCTCACACGTAATATATAGCGTTGCCGCTCGGTCACAGAAATGGCGTGCCGCGCATCCAACAAATTAAAGCTATGTGATGCTTTTATCACCATCTCATAAGCCGGCAACGGTAATTGCAAAGCCACCAGGTGTTGAGCCTGCGCCTCATAATAATCAAATTGACCAAATAGAGCCTGTACATCCGCATGCTCGAAATTATAAGTCGACATTTCTATTTCATTCTGAAGAAAAACATCACCATAAGTCACCATACCGTGCGAAGAATGACTCCAGGGCAAATCAAAAATACTATCAACACCCAACACATACATGGCTAGTCGTTCAAGACCATACGTCAGCTCACCGGTGACCGGTTTACAGACCAAACCGCCAATTTGTTGAAAATAAGTAAATTGCGATACTTCCATACCATTTTGCCAAACTTCCCAACCCAGACCCCAAGCCCCTAAAGTTGGCGACTCCCAGTTATCTTCAACAAAACGGATATCATCAACCAATGGATCCACACCCAGTGCACGCAGTGAATCTAAATATTTTTGTTGAATATCCAGCGGTGAAGGCTTAAGCACCACTTGAAATTGGTAATAATGTTGAATACGATTTGGGTTTTCACCATACCGACCATCGGTTGGACGTCTGGAGGGTTGAACATAGGCTGCTGACCAGGGTTCTGGCCCAATCGCTCGTAAAAACGTAGCAGGATGGAAAGTGCCTGCACCTACCTCCATATCGAATGGTTGCAACACAACACAACCTTGGTCTGCCCAAAACTGTTGCAGCGTTAAGATGATATCTTGGAACGTAGTAATTTTTTTCATGTGGATCTCAAAATACTCCCCGCACCCTAATTAAAGTGGAGGATAATCGCAACCTCAAGGCATGTGGGTTGGGCCATGACCTCATTGGCACAACCCCAAGAACCGTAGCCTGGTGCAAGCCACCAGGGCTACCATCGGATGAATTAGCCCTTCGTAGAAGCTTTGCTGATCAAATCTTGTAACGTTTCTTCACTGGCTGCTCCAGGAACAAATGTAGGCTCTTTTTTACCATCAAACTGTCCTGCAGGCGTTGAAGCAATAACAAATGCTGGCGTTCCCATTAGATGCATTTTTTCAGCCAATTGACGGGTAGCTTCTAATTGCTCAGTAACCGTTTTACTGTCCATATCTTTTTGCAGTTGCGTCATGTTTAACCCAACAGATTTAGCGACTTCCATGACCACTTTATCATCCAAGCGTTTTTCTGTTTTAAGCAAAGCATCATGCATTTGTATATATTTGCCTTGCATTCCAGCAGCCAAAGCAGCTTTAGCAGCAACTTCAGAACTCTTACCAAAAATTGGGAATTCTTTGTAAATCACGCGCAAATTACTATCTTTCTTAATCAATGCAGCAATAGCTGGCGCCATTTTTTTGCAATGAATACACTGATAGTCAAAGAACTCAACCATGGTCACCGAACCTTTAGGGTTACCAACAACACCTAATTTTCCACCAAAAAGCACTTCGGCATTTTCCTTGATGGCGCCTTTGGCCTGTTGTTGTACATTCTGTTGTTGGCGTTGTTGCAATGCTTGCGATACTTCAACCAAGACTTCAGGATTATTTACTAAATAATCATGAACAATTTTCTCAACTTCCTTTTGTTGTTCAGGTGACATATTGTTCGCTGAAACAGTTACTGGCGATGCCATAACAGCCGCCAGTGCTCCTGCTGTAATTATTTTTGATATCTTCACGCCTTTCCCCTTAATTATTTTTTTTGCCAACCGAACCCTAGCATCTGCTTGAGTGAAATTCAATAGTTTGACGATGCGCACCTTTACCGAAAAGCCGGTTAAACCGTCAAATTAGCATAAGCAAGTACTAACCATTTGCTCCCATGCTCTACAAACTTTACTTGTACTCGTGTATGCGCCCCACCACCCTCTACCGCCAAGATAACCCCTTGCCCAAATTTGGGGTGATTGACGCTTTGACCAAGCTGAAAACCCGCCTCTTTTGCAGCAGAGGGTAGCGTATGACTGCTGGTGGGCGCTTGAAATCGCGCCTTGGGTCGGACGTCTTCTAACAACTCTGCCGGTAATTCGCTTAAGAACCTCGATGGTCGATGATATTCTTCACGACCATATTGGCGACGTATTTCTGCATACGAAATAACCAATTTTTCCATCGCTCGCGTCATCCCAACGTAGCAAAGCCGCCGCTCTTCTTCAAGGCGCCCAGGCTCCTCCATCGATTGCTTCCCTGGAAAAACCCCCTCCTCCATCCCCACCATAAATACCAAAGGAAACTCTAATCCTTTCGCTGCATGCAAGGTCATCATATGCACAAAACGTTCATGTTCATCGGCTTGCATTTCACCCCCTTCCAATGAGGCGTGCGCCAAAAAGGCAACAAGGAGTGGTAGTTCCTCTTCAACATCTTGCTCATAACGAAATTGCTTCGCCGCATTCACTAATTCTTGCAGATTCTCCAATCTGGATTCCGATTTATCTCCTTTTTCCTTGGCAAAATGTGTGTGTAAACCCGTTGTTTGGATCACCTCACTAATTTGCTCATCCAATTCAAGCGTTGCCGTTTGAACGCGGAGCTGCTCAATGAGCTCGATGAATTTAGACAAGGCAGCGGCCGCACGTTGAGGTAATTGACTGTCATGAATTAATTGCCCAGCGGCTTGCCATAAAGACACTTGCTCGCCGCGCGCCAAGATGCGTAAATCATCCAATGTTTTTTCACCGATCCCACGCGTTGGAAAATTAACAATGCGTTCAAAAGCGGTGTCATCATTTGGATTCGCCAAAAGTCGTAAATAAGCCAGAGTATCCTTCACTTCAGCCCGCTCAAAAAATCGTACGCCACCATGAATGCGGTAAGCAATACCGGCACGTAATAAAGCTTCTTCCAGCACACGTGATTGGGCGTTGGAACGATATAAAATGGCAATTTCATCGGCACTACGGCCACGATCGATGTCCATCATAATGCGCTCGCTAACAAAACGCGCTTCTTCTAATTCATTAAAGGCACTGTAAACAACAATTTTTTCGCCCTTTTGGCCTGCCGTCCATAACTCTTTACCCATACGTGAATGATTATGGGTTATCAGTTTATTCGCTGCGTCTAAAATAGTCGCTGTTGAACGATAATTTTGCTCCAAGCGAATCATTTGTGTGCAGGTAAAATCACGGGAAAACCGTTCAATATTCTCAACCTTCGCACCGCGCCACCCATAAATCGATTGGTCATCATCACCAACCGCCATAACAGCTGCATGCTCACCCGCAAGTAAACGAATCCATGCATATTGAATGGTATTGGTATCTTGAAACTCATCGACCAAAATGGCTTGAAAGCGCTGCTGGTAATGAGCCAATAATTGAGCATTGTCCCGCAGTAACTCATGGCATCGTAATAATAGTTCAGCAAAGTCAATGACCCCAGCTGTATGGCAAGCCTGCTCGTAGGCTTTATAAATGTCTACCAGCGTTCGGCCAGGACCGTATTGCAATACATGGATATGCTGCGGGCGCAAACCTTCATCTTTTTTTCCATTGATAAATGACTGAGCTTGCTTTACCGGCCATTGTTCAATATCTAGATTAAGCGAGGCGATGACTCGCTTAAGCACTCGTGCTTGATCTTCGCTATCGAGAATATGAAATTGCTCTGGCAACTTGGCTTCTTGATAATGTCGACGCAAAAGACGGTGACACAAACCATGAAATGTACCCACCCATAAACCTTGTACCGGACACGCTAGCAATCGGCTTAATCGGGATTTCATCTCACCAGCCGCTTTATTGGTAAAAGTCACTGCCAAAATCGCATGGGGTGAGAGCTGCTGTTCCTCAACGAGCCACGCAATACGGCTCACTAAAACACGTGTTTTACCGCTACCAGCCCCTGCCAATACCAAGGTATTACCCAGGGTAGCGGTGACCGCTAGATGCTGATACTCATTGAGCCCATCCAACCATGCTGCAATTGCCATTGATCATTCCACAAAAAATTTGTAGCACATTATCGTCAATTTAACAGCCAATGCAAACATCATTAAAAGCTTACGCCACGGCTATTAAAGGTTTAGACTATACAATAGAGTTTAAAAACCTTAGGTGTCTTATGCACATACTATATCCCCCAATCAAGCCCTATGCCTGCCACGAATTGGCAGTGAATAAACCCCATGTCCTTTACCTTGAAGAAGTTGGTAACCCTGATGGAGTTCCTATTATTGTGCTGCACCCAGGACCCGGTGCAGGAGGCGACACCCATTTGCGACGCTTCTTTGATCCTCAACATTACCGCATTATCATTTTTGATCAACGCGGTTCTGGGCGTTCCACCCCTCACGCCGAATTAACTGATAACCGCACCCAACATTTGCTAGATGACATCGACGCGATACGTGATTTCTTAAACCTTAATCACTTTGTGTTATTTGGTGGCGGTTGGGGAAGCTTACTTGCATTACTTTATGCCCAACTTTTTCCCCAGCACATCAAAGCATTATTGTTGCACCAGGTTTATTTGGGTAGACAGCAAGATATCAGCTGGTTTTACAAAAAAGGTGCGAGCTTAATCTACCCTGATTATTGGCAAGCGTTTATCCAGGGCATTCCAGATAACCAATTAGAAAAAATCCCGGCGTATTACAGTGAATGTTTGCAAGGAACAAACGAATTAGCACGCATGTCTGCAGCAAAGAATTGGGCCCTATGGCAAGCTCATTGCAGTAGTTTGCAACCGCATTTAAATGTCATTGATCAATACAGTGACACTCATTTTGCACTAGGCTTAGCAACATTAGAATCCCATTATATTAATAACAATTATTTCATAACTGAAAATCAAGTTCTCGCCAACGTCCACAAAATTCGCCATATTCCCAGCTACCTTGTCCATGGTCGTTATGACATGGTCTGCCCACTTGAAGGCGCTTGGGCCTTGCACCAAGCACTGCCAGCCTCAAATCTCCGTATCGTACGTGATGCCGGCCACTCGGATCGTGAATCAGGCATTATTGATGCACTGATCGATGCTAGCCATGAGATACTCAAACTGGATATGGCGGCAAGTTAGGCCGTGTTTGTCTATTTTAGAGCAGGGCCTGGCTCTTTGGGCTGCTCTAATTCTGCAGCCAGCCTAAATAAAGCTTACATATCCAAGACCTTTGTTCCAAACAACCTTTCTTGCATAGGACGTCGGAAGAAAAACCGATCGCTTGGATCTGCTTTTTGATAAGTTTTTGCAGTGGTAACAAGACTCGTTAATAACGATTCAAGATTTTCATCCTTAAATGTCGCACTATATTCTTTGTATTCATCAGCCAAATCAAAAACCAACTTTTCAAGCTTGTGCTTAGTATCTGCCTCATAAAGTTTGGTGAGATACTTTTCAACCAAAACCTGAGTACCCCCACCAGAGCTTTTAGCAATAACATTGCGAAACAAGGGTATGCGTTCGGTGAAATACGGGTTGAATTAGAAAAAGCGATTAATTTATCTTGAGGTTAAATGGAAGAAGATTCGCATAGTCTTCTGCAGTTTTGCAAAAGCGAATTTTTTCGAAGAGGACTTTGAGGTAATCAAAGGGAATAAGAC
>CAMBDN010000130.1 GCA_945865355.1 Legionella genomosp. 1 | reverse complement strand
TGCATCATCCAATTGTTCATTGTACCTAAGCTTGGTTATCCAAGCCGCAGCAACATTTTCAGAAGGATATATACAATCTTTCGATAGAGCTGTCTCGTCTTTAAATGTTTTATTGAACAAATCCATAAACTTATCTTTAGTTGCTTTATGAGCTTCTTTTGTAAAAAAATCTTCTATACTAATTTTTCCAGCCAATACTTTTTTGAAATCTGAATTGTTATTTGCAAATTCCATTACTGTATTCATAATTATTTTCTCAGAATATAAAGTTTTCTTTATATAATAATAGACCATGTAATGGTCTGTGTGAAACATGAAGTACGCATTTGACGTGCTTTCGGTCTAACTGCGTCCTAAATAAGGCATGGTTCAGAAAGTGCAGTTTTTAGTGAACACTGGGCGAGGAAAAGCCAGCCCATGTGCGTAATGATTTGATCATAAAATAGTTTCGCTCGCATTCGAGGATTTATCAGTACAGTACGCAAGCAAGGTGTTAACGTTCTTAGCTCCATTCAATCAATATTTTCTGGTAATATACCCATCCATGCAGGACGTTAACAGGGAAATAGTCCAATCCAACAAGGAATGCCCCATGCATATCGAATCGTATGTATATTTTGTAGCAAACACCTATAACAATGCACTATATAATGCATACGTCTAGCTCGTAGGATGAGGTGCTTTGATGGGGTTCTCTTGATAGAGGACTTCATTGTTAAATTCTTTATTTGTTGTGAATATTCCTCGTTGCTTTGTCTCCTGTGTATGAGTAAAGGTGGCATCTGGTTTAGGATCATTTTCTAGTTGAAAAGATAATTGCTTAGATAATTTCTTATAACTATGATCGACCTTGTCTGGCTGAAAATGACCGAATGTACTTTTACCCCAATAATACAGTGCAGCAACTGTTAACCCTAAGCCAATAATCGTAGATGCGGTGAGAACAACGAATGAGGCAGGGGGAAATAAAAAGACGAGGGTGGAGGCTATTGCAGTCAGAGCACTACCTGCGGTGACTAATACACTGTATTTAAAGTAAATTGCCTGTTTGATGCTAGAGTATTGGCTGTCATCAGGGGGCGGGTTCTGTTTTTTGTGATGTTCGCTGATCGTCCATATCAAATTACTAAGGGTATACAGCAAGGCAGCGGGTATGACCATAGGGGGAAAAACGAGACAAATAATGGTGGCAACGGCGCCAAGAAGTGCGGCAATTTGATATTGCTCTTTAAATTCAGCAAAGCCATACCAGTGCTGATCATGTCTGGGGTAGCCAGGGTAAAATAAGGCAGCGACATGCCAAACAATATAGCCTGCTAAATAGGCAAAGAGTGAGACCAGATTAAAAATTGCTGAAACGATGGCGAAAGGCATAGCCCTTAATCTATAGGTGATATTGCCCAGTAAAAATAAGTATGCACTGATGCTATCGAGTATTCTTGTTCTGTTTTTCAAAATCCAATCCTAGATTTATTCTGATTATTATTCAGGATGTTGCGCATGGTAATATGATTCTCACCAATAATCCTCCCTGTGTACGGTTGCTAGTTTGTACTTCTCCTTCATGTAATTCAATCGCTTTTTTTGCTATGGCTAAACCCAGCCCATACCCTCCTGCTTTTTTCTCTCTAGCCGTGTCTACACGATAAAACGGATTAAAAATTTTGGTTAATTGATCCTCTGGTACACCTGGACCATTGTCTTCGATGTCAATAATCACAAGTTTTTTTGCCACGTCGTGATGCAAAGAAATAACGACAACTTTGTCTGGTGGAGAGTATCGTAAGGCATTGCGTAAGATGTTTTCAATGGCTCGGTGGATTAATCGTTCATCTAACATAAGCTGACAGGCGTCTATTTTATTAACGATAACACGAGGAATATTCTTACCAAATTCATAATTCGCATCTTTGATAATACCGGACAGTAGCGCTGGTAGATCGACTGGTATTTTTTTTAGTGTGTTGGTTGATTTGTCCAGGCGAGCGAAATCAAGCGCTTCACCGATTAAGGTATTGAGTCGGATGCATTCAGTTTCCATACGCTCAAATTCAATTGCTGCTAAATGGCCACTTTTTTGTCTGCCTAATTCTATGGCAATTTGTAAGCGAGCAAGTGGCGATCGTAACTCATGTGAAATGTCCTGCAATAACCGTTGCTTTGATTTTATTAATGTTTCCAATTGCTCGGCCATTGAGTCAAACTCGTAACTCAGTTCAGCAATTTCATCGCTGTTGTGCCCGGCAAAACGCCCAACTCGAGTATTTAAATTTCCAGTAGCCAGTGAAATTGCCGCTAAACGCAGGGAGCGTAATGGTTTGGTCAGGTAAATCGATAACATATAGCAGATGAGTCCACTGATAAAAATAGCAATCAGCAGTCGTAACGTTAGTCCAGCCCATGGAATTTGTACAAAATGTAACAGCGGTTTTTCGCTAACAGCGGCAAGTCGATAGGCGACGCCAGACGTTGACAGTATTTCATGGCTGACGATGAGATGCCCTGATTTATATATTCCATCATCTAATTGATCATCAACAAAATGCGACGATATTTGTTTCACTATAGGGGGGGCAACTTGATTGCCAATAATATCACCATGTTGTGTTAGTAGAAACAGATGCATGTGTTTGCTTAACTCTGTTTTATCTAACCACTTGATGAGCGCTTCACGCTGACCTGCTTCAAAAGTGGTGACAGCAGCATTGGCATAGCTGTCCATAAACTCTCTTTCTCGGGCAGGTGTGGATGATTTTTGAGCTATTTCACTGGTTACCCAGGCGGTGGTCACGATAATGAGGATGGTTGCGAGCCAAAAGGAAAGAAAAATTTTCCAATATAATTTACGCATTGCAGCTACTCACAATTCGATCCTCCGAGTAGTTATTACGCATTAATCATATAGCCAAAGCCACGCACTGTTTTGACGATGACTTCTCCAGTGCTATCTTCACCTAGTTTGTTTCGTAGGTTACTAATATGGACATCGATACTGCGATCATAGGCGGTATATTTACGACCAAGAGCATATTCCGTTAATTCTTCTTTGGAAAATGCCTGTCCTGGTGATTTGAGAAGCATCTCAAGAATATTAAATTCAGCATTGGTTAATTCTAATTCAATACCGGTCAGTGTTACGAGTCGTTTTGAGCAATCAACAACAATATCGTGATGCTCGATAATGGGTTTGTGTATGGGTAATTTCTGTGAGCGACGCAAAATCGCTCTGAGTCGTGCTACTAGTTCGCGAGGGTTACATGGTTTAGGTAAATAGTCGTCAGCACCAATCTCAAGCCCAACGATGCGGTCAATATCATCACCACGAGCGGTGAGCATGAGCACTGGGACGTCTAAGTGTTCACGAATGGCTTTTAATACCTCAAAACCATTTAGTTTAGGTAACATCACATCAAGAATAATGGCATCAAATGGTTGGTTAAGCGCCTTCTTTACACCACTTTCTCCATCGTGCATACAGCTCACAGTAAATCCCTCGGGTACTAAATACTGTACGAGAAGATCAGTTAGCTCCGTATCGTCATCGATAATCAAGATATGGCTGTTCATGCACCGGGTTTCCTATGGGGTTTTCTATGTTGAATTGGCCGTACGTCAATGCATTCTAGTAATTTGATATGTCTTGCATCAGCGTTAATCACTTTAAATTCAAATTGATCTATTGTAATCACTTCTCCTCGTTTAGGTAAGTGGCCAAAATTGTTCATGACGATTCCACCAATCGTATCATACGACGCATCATTAAAGTTGGCTTGCAATTGCTCATTAAACTCATCAATAGGCGTATGGGCTTTAATCATATAATGGGTATCCCCATGTGCCTTAATATAAGCCTCTTCATCAATATCGAATTCATCCTCGATGTCGCCTATAATCTGCTCAATAATATCTTCCAAAGTAACAAATCCAGCGGTTGCACCATATTCATCTACGACAATGGCCATATGATTACGGTTGCAGCGAAATTCACTGAGTAATAAATCTAGACGCTTACTTTCGGGTACAAAAGTAGCCTGCCGTACAATATCGAGTAAATCATAAGACGTGTTTTCTTGAGTCTGAAAACGTAAAAGATCTTTTGCATGCAAAATACCAACAACGTCGTTTTTATTATCAGTTACCGGAAAGCGAGAGTGACCCGATTGAGAAACAATTTCAATCACTTCTTTCAGCTCAGCGTTTTGCTCTATACAGGTCATTTGCTTTTTAGGGAGCATGATGTCTCTGACTTGCATTTGCGAAAATAAAATGACGCCTTCAATCATTGCAAGTGTTTCAGAATCAATAAGAGACCGAATGTGCGCATCTCTTAATAAGCTAATCAGTTCGTCTTTGTTCTGCGGTTCAACCTGCAGAAAATGCTTTAACCGCATAAACCACGAACTGCCATCCTCATCTTTGTTCAATCTGTATTTCCTCGATCGGTGTAGGGATTATCAAAGCCAAGTTCAAAAAGCAATTTTATTTCGATTGTTTGCATGACCATCGCGTCTTCATCTTTAATATGATCATAGCCCAATAGATGCAGGATGCCATGCATAACAATATGCGCCCAATGCGCTTCTAATGTCGTCGATAAGTCGACGCTTTCTTGCCTTAAAACAGCCGGGCAAATGATTACATCCCCTAGTAAAGGGTACTCCAAGTCAATGGCATCAGGGTAAGTAGCAGGAAACGCGAGTACATTGGTTACTTTGTTTTTTTTACGATATACGTTGTTGAGGTGTGTCATTTCGTTGGCATCAACAAAACGAATCGTCAATTCGGCACTTTCACGGTAAGGTGTCAGTGTTTGTAGCGCCCAGTGGCGCAAGCGCTCATCCGTGATAGGAATAATGTCTTCAGATGCGTGCTGGATGTCAATGTGATAACTCATTTTTTCTGATCCATCGTATCGGAGCAGTCAATAATTTTCGCGACCAAGGGGTGTCTTACCACTTCACGGCTTGTGAACTGATTGATGCTAATTCCATCAATCGGTGCGAGTAGTTTTACAGCATGGGCAAGACCTGAGTCGGTTCCCTTCGGTAAATCAACTTGTGTCATGTCGCCTGTTACAACCGTTTTAGACCCAAAACCAATACGCGTTAAAAACATTTTCATCTGCATGATCGTCGCATTTTGTGCTTCATCAAGAATAATAAAAGCCTCATTTAAGGTACGACCACGCATAAAAGCCAGAGGGAGTACTTCAATGACGTCGGTTTGGATGAGTTTTTGGGTCTCTTTAAAACCGATCATTTCATATAAAGCATCATATATGGGTCGCAGATAGGGTAGTACTTTTTCCACTAAATCGCCGGGTAGGAAGCCTAACTTTTCACCAGCCTCAACAGCAGGGCGTACAAAAACCAAACGCTGTACTTCCCCTTTTTCAAAAGATTGAATGGCTTTAGCTACGGCGAGATAAGTCTTTCCAGTACCTGCTGGACCAACGGCAAAAGTAAGGTCAAAGTTATCAATACTTTTTAAGTAGTCGTCTTGCTTAGTGTTTCGAGCACTGATGGTTTTGCGTGTTAATTTGAGATGGTTTGTCATTAAAAAGTGTATTGCTCAGTGTTTTAACCTGAAAAATCAGCTCAATAGTCGCTTAAGTTATGACTAGACTGGGGTTTTTAGGTTTAAGTAAATGTATTAATGTTTTATAAGGATAAAACATTGCTATGTTCAAGTGCAAGTAAATCTGGAGCAGGGCCAAATAACTAAGTTAAGGCTCCTTTGCAGCTCAGCTCAAACGGTAGAAAATTTCTTTAGCCATTCGATCATTACTAAGAGGGGTTAAGTGCCAAACGTTTCGCGACAATTAATTGAATATTATTGCGAGACTCTGGTGGGAAATATTGGTACATTTCTAAAAAACTTTTAGCCGTGATGGTTAGGAACGTGCAGGGTGTTTCTGTAGTAATACGGGCAGTTCTTGGAATATTTCTTAAGATGGCAATTTCACCAAATACATCGCCAGATCCTAAAGTATCTACGCGCATCATGCCTTGCGACCTGGTATTCACTGATACGGTCACTCTACCTTTAATAATTATATAGAGTGTATCTCCCACCTCACCTTGTTCTATTACTATCTCTTCACTGTTGTAAGACCTAAGGACACATTTACTGGTGAGCAAATGCAGTTCATGAAAGCCAATCCCTGAAAAAATCGATGTATGGCTGAGTATGCTGGGAATATCGAGTTGTGGCGTGTTGTTTAAATGATCCATCATTCATTGTCCTTAAGGAATTTGGCGAAACATCGACGCATAACTTATGTTGCCTTATGGCGCGTCAATAATCCATTGTATCTGACTTTTTACGTCAATAGAAATTTCTGATATTTCCTCAATGTCGTGATCTTTATAGATATTGTTGTCGGGATTCTGTAACTGGTGATGTTTCATTACCGCATCTCGTTTGTTCTGTAGCCAAACAATCTGCGGTGAGAAAAGTTGTAGCATACTTGCTACCCATACATCGAGAAGTTGCCAATATGGGTCGTCTGTTAGCGTCATTTTATAACGCTTTAAAAAATTAGATATATGCTCTGCATCATACCATATCTCGAATGTTACCCATCGATTAACGGTGAATAAACGAATAGGCTGACCATAGCGATCCATGGAAATAGCAACGATGTGGGTCATTGGATTATCTAAATAATCTTTCCAATCAGGTAGGGGCGTCGGTTTAATTCGTTTTGGAATGTGTTTATATCGCAAAAAACAATGGAAATGCCCATGTTCTTCTATTTCTAGATTTTCGCGGTGGCAATGATAGAAATATTGAGCCCCAGTCTGTTTATCAATGCGGTCCCCTTTGGGATAATGGTCCATGCTGATATGTCGGCGCTTTTTCTGCAGGGTATGATGTAAAATGTTCTTGCCTTTTTTCGTTTGCATTTGTTGTTGAGCTGTAAGGACTTGCTCAGCATATTTCAACATTTTTGATTTTCGCCATGGCGTCAGCGTGGGGAGTATAAATGGAGTGTCTTCATGCATATGAATATTCAAAATTAGATAGATACGATGTGATTTTTCAAAAAAACTAAAATTTGCTAGCAAGTTTAAAATTTGCTAGCAAATTAACAGCCAAGACTATTAAATAGTCTGGGTCGTTTAACTT
>CAMBDN010000129.1 GCA_945865355.1 Legionella genomosp. 1 | reverse complement strand
GGACGAAGTCGTATGAAATCAGATAAAGGAATTGAATCTTCTGGGTATACAGCAGTGCTTGGGTTTAACATGAGACAACTGATTAAGTGGCAAAAACCACCTGACAGGTTAAAAACGGCGTGAATTAGTTTCGCGCCAGGGACTAATTATGGCCATCGTACCCAGCTACGATTTTTCGCAGGTCTGAGTGGTGGGCAGTTGAAAGAATCATTGAACACTAATTTTCAGGATGATGCCCAAACATTTAATATTAATTTTATAAACAAATCACAATTTACTGGTGTTGGGCCTTTATTCGGTGTCGATACCTTATATCAGCTACCGCATAACATTGGCGTTACGGGAACACTTTCAGCCGCTGCATTAATTGGCAGTCTAAATCCTAGTACTGCTTATATTTCTACCTCACCGGAATTAACTGGAACCAATTATCAAAGCATTAATCCAAGGAATACCACGCAAGTAGTTCCTGGCCTCCACGGTAAGCTGGGTTTAAATTACGCCCATTTATTTAACAATGGATCTACCTGGACCATTGAAGCAGGTTATGAGTATGCTAATTATTTCAATGCTATCGTTGCCTATAATCCAGCTACAGTATTTGGCGAAGTGGATTTGGGAACTATTGCGCTTGAATCTTTAGGAAAGACAGTTAGTAATTTTGCCGTCAATGGACCTTTTGTTAATTTGAGCGTTCAATTTGCCTAACAATGAACGGAAGTCACGTCCCCAGTCATTATCAGGGCGAGATCATGACTGGTTTGCTCCCCGTGACGTTGTTAAATAATTAATCTTTATTTTTAAGCCGAAAGCCTATCGCCTTCAAGCGTTGCTCAATGCTTGGATGGGTAGAAAATGAGCTGCTTAATGATTTCACGGGATCAATGTCGGATGGGTCAAATAAATAAGAGGCTCGTCGCACTTGCTCGTGGGCTGTGTTGCCATATTCTTGTTCGTATTGTTGAGCATTAGCTTGATGATCCTGAGCAATTTTGAGTAATGCACGCGCCATCGGCTCATTATCTCTCATTAACTCTACCGATCCGGCATCGGCCATGTACTCTCGTGTGCGACTTAAAAAGAGTGCTAACGCCACGGTAATCAATGGTAATACATAACGTAACACGATGATAACCATAAATAGCCGGTTGTCCTCCCGACGGTCACGCCGGTAAATGACGGCATAAAATAACACATCAATGACAATCAATAAGATATTGCTTAATATCGCAACCATTAACGTCAATTTGATGTCATGGTGACGAACGTGGCTTAGCTCATGTGCCATCACCGCTTGTAACTCCGCACGATCTAATTTCTCCATTAGACCACGTGTTATCGCAACCATTGCTGATTTTTCACTGTAGCCACTGGCAAACGCATTCATATAGTTTGCTTCAATAAGAAAAATCTTTGGCATAAACTGAAGGCCGGCAGCCACCTTCATTTCTTCAACCACATTATATAATTGCTTCTCCATCAAATTTTGTGCCGTTTCCGGGGTAATTTCACGCGAATCCGTGCCCAGTAGCATGATGCGGTCGTAGAAAGTATAGGTGATCAATAACGAGACCACTGCAAGACCCGCCATAATTAAGGTAGCATAGGGAAGCGCTTGCAGCGTCACTAAAGCATAAAAACACTGCTCAAGCGTTGATTTCGGATAAAATGACTGCAAAATAAAGACATCGACAATCAACCCAACGCAAATATAAACCGCAATAAAGGTAGCAATAACCAACCTGGTTTTGCGCTCATTGCGTCTTAACTGTTCGCGCCAATCGCCTGCCGATGCATGGTAGTCAGATAAGCTCATTTTAGAATTTTACCGTATAATCTTCACGTTCTTTGATTTGTTCATCAGGTAAACCCCAGTACTCAAAAGCCTTGTCTAACTTGGCCGCAAAAAAATTAACAACCATTGCTTCAAAAAACGACTTTTTCTTGGCTTCGTATCGCTCTACCCCATCGTTGTAGGCTTGTTTGGCATACGCTAATTTATTTTCGGTGTTAACAATTTCTTCTTGCAGCTGCAGCACATTTTGACTCGCTTTTAAATCAGGATATTGCTCAAATACAACACTTAATCCTGAGGCAATTTTAGATATGCCATTTTCTGCGTCAATGCGCGATTTTTCATCACCCGATGCTTTTGCTGCTTGCGCTTGATTACGTAAAGCGACTACATCTTTTAATGTGGTCTTTTCATAATCCATGTATTTTTTTACCGCCTCAATCAACGATTCAAACACTTTGAAACGTCGGTCAAGTTGAATATCAATTTGCCGTTTATTGTTATTAATCGCCTCAATCAAAGCAATTAATGAATTATAAATCCCTATCGCCCATACCAACACTAGAGCAATGAACACCAAAATTACCAACAGAAGTTTAGTCATCGTTAGATCCTTCTTAAATTCATCAACAAAATAATCCTACTACCCTACCTCTATGTTATAGCTGAAAAAGGCCATAAAACGCAAATAACAAATACTAACGGTTATTGGGCACTCACTGAAGCACCTGGCGTAAAAACTGTCCTGTGTAAGAGCCAGAACACTTAGCAACCGTTTCGGGTGTGCCACAAGCAATCAACTGCCCGCCTTTGCTCCCACCCTCAGGTCCAAGATCAATGACCCAATCGGCCGTTTTTATTACATCCAAATTATGCTCAATAATCACAATGGTATTACCCTGATCGCGTAAGCGAGTTAATACTATCAATAATTGCTTGGTATCGTGAAAATGAAGGCCGGTGGTTGGTTCATCGAGAATGTATAAAGTTCTACCGGTATCACGTTTCGATAATTCTCGCGCTAATTTAATACGTTGTGCCTCGCCACCTGATAATGTTGTAGCGCTTTGTCCTATCCGAATATAAGACAAGCCCACATCAATCATGGTCTGACATTTGCGAGCTAACATTGGAATAGCATCAAAAAATTGGCGCGCATCTTCAACCGTCATGTCCAAAATTTCATGAATATTCTTGCCCTTGTAGTGAATCTCCAGTGTTTCACGATTGTAGCGTTTACCTTTACACACATCGCAAACCACATAGATATCTGGCAGAAAATGCATTTCTACTTTAATCAGACCATCACCCTGACAAGCCTCGCAACGCCCACCGCGAACATTGAAACTAAATCGACCCGGTTGATAGCCGCGTGCCCGAGATTCTTGCGTATGAGCGAACAATTCACGAATGGGGGTAAATAACCCCGTATAGGTCGCTGGATTGGAGCGCGGGGTCCGCCCAATGGGGCTCTGGTCGATATCAATCACCTTGTCGCAATGCTCGAGCCCTTTGAGCTCCCGCACCCGCCCAGGTGCTTGTAGACTGGCACGATTAAGTTTCACTGCCGCCATCGGATACAAGGTGTCATTGATAAGACTCGATTTTCCTGAACCGGAGACACCGGTCACACAGGTGATGAGACCTATTGGGATTGCGATATCGATGGCATTTAAATTATTACAAGTTACGCCAAGTAGTTGAATCACTCGTTGCTGATCAAACGGTAACCGCACTAATGGCACTGCAATCGATTGCTTGCCACAAAGATACTGCCCCGTTAACGACGCCTCACAACTCATAATTGCCTCGGGCGCTCCACTTGCGACAATCATGCCACCGTGTACACCCGCCCCCGGCCCTACGTCTAGAACATAATCAGCCGCACGAATGGCATCCTCATCATGCTCAACGACAATCACCGTGTTCCCTAAATCACGCAACCGCAACAGCGTTTTCAGCAAACGATCATTATCGCGTTGGTGCAACCCGATTGAAGGCTCATCCAAAATATACATGACGCCAACCAACCCGGAGCCAATTTGACTGGCAAGACGGATCCGTTGTGCTTCGCCTCCAGACAGCGTTTCACTGCTTCGTGATAAGGATAACTAGTCTAAACCGACATTGACTAAAAAGCCCAAGCGCTCAATAATTTCTTTGTTCACTTTAACAGCGATTTCGCCTCGATATCCCGGTAGCTCTAACTGCTTAAAAAATAAATAAGCCTGCTCTATCGAATAAGCAGCAATCTCTGGCAAATTTTTATCGTCAATAAAGACGTGCCTAGCGGATTCACACAAACGCGCCCCCATACAAGATGGGCAAGGGCGAGAAGATAAATATTTTGCTAGCTCCTCACGAACCATCGACGAATCTGACTCACGATAGCGACGTTGCATATTGGGGATCACCCCTTCAAACGGGTGTTTTTTTAGCATATAGCCACCGCGCGGTCGCTGATAATGAAACTCAATGACCTCATCTCCGCTACCATACAAAACCGCATCACGGGCGCTCTGTGGTAAATCACAAAAAGCTTCGTCAATAGCAAAGCCAAAATGTTTAGCTAACGATTCCAATAACGGATAGTAATAGGTTGTTTTGCTATCCCACCCCCGAATCGCCCCATCAGCTAAACTTAAACTCTCATCATGCACGACCCGCGCTTCATCAAAATACTGATCAACACCCAAGCCATCGCAGGAAGCACAAGCTCCCATTGGGTTGTTAAACGAGAATAGCCTGGGCTCAAGCTCACTCAAACTATAACCACATTCTGAACAAGCAAATTTCGATGAAAAAACCAGATCATTAAATTCATTGTCAATTGCCGCAACCACAGCCAAGCCATCGGCAAGATTGAGTGCGTTTTCAAATGATTCACTCAAACGCGCACCTAAGTCGGCACGGACCTTAAAGCGATCAACCACCACTTCGATGCTGTGTTTTTTTCGTAAAGCGAGCGTTGGTGGAGCGTCCAACTCGCACAATTCACCATCAATGCGGGCGCGAACGTAGCCTTGAGCTTGCAATTGTTGCAATAACTGCACATGTTCACCTTTACGATCTCGAACCACCGGGGCCAAAATCATCACTTTACAATCGGCAGGAAGCGCTAAGACCTGATCAACCATTTGACTGACTGTCTGGGCATGCAATCCGATACCGTGCAAGGGGCATCGCGGCTCACCCACCCGGGCAAACAACAATCTTAAATAATCATATATCTCTGTAACGGTACCCACCGTGGAACGCGGGTTATGTGACGTTGCTTTTTGCTCAATAGAAATTGCCGGTGACAAGCCTTCAATAGTGTCTACATCTGGCTTTTCCATCATCGATAAAAATTGCCGGGCATAAGCCGACATTGACTCAACGTACCGGCGCTGCCCTTCAGCATACAATGTATCAAAGGCCAACGAAGACTTCCCTGAACCGGAGAGTCCAGTAATGACCGTGAGCTGATTACGTGGCAAATCAACATTAATACTTTTCAAATTATGGGTTCTTGCCCCACGAATACTAATAAAATTCATGAATGACGCCTTTGTGCTCGGCCGGTTGAATAATGACCAAGACATTATATACTGATTATATCAGGACTGACGATAAACAGTATTCTCTTCATCCCGAAGATGGTGGGGAATCTCCTGGGAGCATCGACTGAACGATTATTCAGGAGATCATTCACTGCATTCGGGATGACGGTTTCCAGGTTTTTTCGTAAGTCATGTATATAGATTTCGTGATTTTAGGTGAATTTTTTTTTGAATAGATAATGCTTTTAACACTAAAAGGAATTAGCTCATGAAGCGCAAATCACTATGGAGTGTATTTTTCATCGCACTACTGGCATGGTCAGCGCCTACGGTTGCTGATGACCAGGACGTTGCTGCATGGGCTGATAGCGTACTATTATCAACATTGACCGTTGACTACACAGAATCCGATGAGAGTATGAATAGGCTACGTCCTAATTATACGGCCAATGCTTGGGATGCATTAGGATCCTTTCTAGGGGAATACCTGAGTAGGATTAGAAATGAGCAACTTTCAGTGCACCCGTTTGCTGATGGTGCACCCATCATTACTGATACAGGAAAAACACAGGCCAGCCACCTCTTTCCAGCCATGTCATATTGGCGTATTTATCAAGCGGTTTATGTCCCTGAATTAAAACTTCGCATCGCATTTTCTATGCTGGTCGTCGAAGCAAACACCGAACAGCATAAATTTGTCATCCAAAGCCTGGATATGATAAAAAAAGAAAATTAGAACTGGTATTCTATTTTTAATCTGCTAGAATGTCCTTCAATTGTGAAAACCACCCTGTGGATAAGTTACAAACCTTCATACCTACCCCCAAACTATTTATCGGTTAATCTCTGATATAACTCATTGCTTATATTACTAATAAATTCCTATTTATTGCTTTATTTCAGAGAAATTTATCCACAAATTCTGTGGATATCTCTGTGTATTGCCTGCTAGAAACGTTGTACAACTTTTGCTTTAAAGATATTATCCCAACAAGGGCCGTTGAATCACAGCGAAAGCGACTACTGTGCTAAAGATTAAACCGCGCCTTCCAGGACTATACTTGCGATCGAAACCCAGGTGACTCATATGCACAAACTACCGCATCTCTTACTCTCAGCCATCTTACTTTGCTTTATTAGTCAGCCTCAAGCCGCCGATCTAAAAGAAATTGAACAGGAATTAAGCGATTCGGTGATTACCACCAAAATCACCGCAAAAATCACTAAGAACAAAAACCTAAATCCATTCAAACTATCCGTATCCACGTTACATGGTGTCGTCACACTTCGGGGCTACGTTCAAAACAAACAAGCCTTTGTTGATGCATTGAGGATAACAACCGCCACCCAGGGCGTAAAAAAAGTAGACACGGATGATTTAGAGATAAAGCCCGTTAATACCGCTTTCACTGACACGTATATTACTGCGAGAGTTGAAGCCGCTATATTAAAAGCCAAAGTATTAGATGATGAATCAATCCCTTTGGTTGGTATTAATGCAAAAACCATCAATGGGGTGGTTACTTTGTCTGGAAATGTTAAAAGCAGTGCCTCAATTAATGCCATATTAAAGCGCGTCAATGCAATTTTTGGTGTGAAAAAAATCATATCCACTATTCATGTCACCATAGATATAGGACAAAGGTAGGGGCTTATCGTCATGAGGATGTTAACTCGTTTTAAATTTTTTATATGGTGCTTTGGCCGCTTCAAAGTACCCATGATCGGTTATTTAAAACCACGCCTGGTTGCCCTTACTGATGACAAAATTGTCATCAAAATAAAGCTCAATCGCCGCAGCAAAAATCACTTACAATCGATGTATTTTGGTGCTTTAGCTGTGGGTGCAGATCTAGCCGGCGGTTTACATGGTTTTTACCATGCTGAACGAGCCCAGGTGAATGTATCCTTAGCCTTCAAGTCATTTCAAGCACAATTTATCCGCCGTCCTGAAGCGGATGTTTATTTTGTTTGTGCCATGGGAGCGATGGTTAAAGAGA
>CAMBDN010000128.1 GCA_945865355.1 Legionella genomosp. 1 | reverse complement strand
CTGACTTCTTTTACTGCTTACTTCTGTTCTTTTGTGCACTCCTTCTTCTCAGAGCGCCCACACAGTTTGTCTTCATGTTTTTAAAGAATCTCGCCCTTCCGGCGTGCTGCGTATTCTACTCATCTGGCGCACCATGTCAAACACTTTTTGATATTATTTTCGGCCCTGCAAATACAGCTTCGCCAAACGTCGCTTTCCAACGTGTATGATATAGGTTTGATTGGGGGCAAGAATCAATGCAGGATCCGCTATCTTTTCACCATCTATCTTTACAGCACCCTGTTTGATTAGGCGGATAGCTTCCGATGTACTGGCTGTCAAATCGACCTGCTTTAACAACTGCGCAATATTGATTAACTCATCGTAGCTAACATTTGCCGTTTCTAGATCATCTGGAACTATCTTGTTTTGAAATCGCTCGACAAATGCTTGATGAACAACTTCTGCTTGTCCTTGATCATGAAAACGAGTAACTATTTCCTTGGCGAAGTTAATTTTTACATCACGTGGATTTACTCCATCTGCAACTGTTTGTTTTATCTTTGCGATTTCAGTTTTTGTTTTGAAACTTAAGACATCTATATATCGCCACATCAAATCATCAGATATTGACATTAGCTTGCCAAACATCATTTCAGCCGGCTCATTGATACCCACATAATTATTTAATGACTTTGACATTTTTTTTACACCATCCAACCCCTCAATAAGCGGAGTCATCATAACCACTTGTGGCTCATGGCCGAAATGCTTTTGCAATTCGCGTCCCATTAATAGGTTAAATTTCTGGTCTGTTCCTCCTAACTCAACATCCGCCTTTAGTTCTACCGAATCATATCCTTGTAATAATGGATATAAAAACTCATGGATTGCAATGGGCTGGCCTGTTGAATAACGTTTATAGAAATCATCTCGCTCTAACATCCTCGCCACTGTATGTGTCGCAGCCAAGAGGATCAAGTCAACAGCGGTCATGCGACCCAACCATTGAGAATTAAAGCTCACTGTGGTTTTATCCGGGTCAAGAATCTTGAATACCTGGTGCTGATAGGTTTTTGCATTCTCTAAAACAGCCTCTTGGCTTAAAGGCACCCGTGTTATATTCTTACCCGTTGGGTCACCAATCATGGCTGTAAAATCGCCAACCAGAAAAATGACCTCATGGCCATATAATTGAAATTGCCGCAACTTGTTAAGCAAAACAGTGTGGCCCAAATGTAAATCAGGCGCGGTAGGATCAAATCCAGCCTTAATTTTTAGCGGCTTCCCTTTCCGTAGTTTTTTTTCAAACTCTTGTTCTGGCAACACTTCTTCAGTTCCACGAAGTAATTCACCATACACAGTTTCTTCAGTTGTCATGACAGCAAAACCCTTTTTAATGATTGACCTAACTTCTTGCAGAAGGTATCTTAGCCCGGATAAATTGTTCCTGCTAGAGAAAAATGGTGCTTGGGATCTGATAACGGACTCAGTGTTACCCCCAACGATCAAAACAAATTACAGTTGTTTCATTACTTAAATCAACGGATTGGTTGAGATGCATTGAATAGCGGCAGGCCAAATGATGGCCATGCATACACTATACACTGCAGCACCTTATACAGTAGCTACACATGACTGTTCCTTAGCTAGGGTTGAGCCATTACCTTATACATAACGTAAACACGTCTATATATGTTTAAGATAATAGCATTATTTAAGATGACAGCAGTAAAGGCAAAAAATGGATAAACGACGAAATGTCTCACCAAAAAAATCTGCCAAACCATCCAAATCTTTAGCACTTATTGCTGTGATTGTTGTCGTTCTATTGTCTTATTTTCTAGTCACTATATGGTCTCACAAGCAAAAAAGTAATTATGCTAACAAAACCCTTTCGCTACCTGAGCAAGTATCCTTAAAATCAGAAGATGATGACTCACCAAAAGATAATGAATGGACAACGGTAACAACACATTCAGGGGATACATTAGCTAGTATATTCAAACGAGCCGGTCTTAGTCGACAAACATTACAAGCTGTTTTGCAAAACAATCCTAACGCCAAAGCTCTGGCAAATATAAAGCCAAATCAACAAATACAATTGTTAGTTCGTGATCAAACTCTCGAAAAATTGATTTTTCCAATATCCACTACCCAATTTCTTATCGCCTCTCTTGAAGGTAAGAAATATTCGTGCGCAATCAAATCACGAAAAATGAATAGTCAAAATGACTTTGTAACAGCAACTGTCCGTGGTTCCTTATATGGAACTGCCAAACGAATGAACATACCCTACAAATTAATTCGACAAATGACTGAGATCTTCAATTGGGAAATTGATTTTATCAAAAACATAAGAGCTGGAGATCAATTTACTATTCTATATCAAGCCTACTATATCGAGGATAAGTTAATCAGCACCGGCGATATTCTTGCGGTGTCCTACACCAATCGTGGGGTGAAGCACCAAGCTATACGACATGTTAATGCAGCTGGCGATTTCGATTATTTTACCCCCAAAGGTACTAGCCTAAAAAAAGCATTTTCGCGTTATCCAGTAAAATTCAGTCATATCAGCTCAACATATAGCTTATCTCGATACCATCCCGTCCTTCATTACCGAAGACCTCACAAAGGCGTAGACTTAGCGGCACCGATTGGCACACCCATACTTGCGGTCGGTGATGGGCGCGTTGAAATAATTGAGCGTCACAACGGATATGGCAATATGGTCAAAATCTCTCATAGTAAAATGTACGCCTCTCTATACGCCCATTTACTCAAATTTCAAAAAGGTTTAGCCAAAGGTGCCTATGTAAAACGTGGACAAGTTATTGGCTATGTCGGCCAAACAGGATTAGCAGATGGTCCCCACTGTCACTTTGAATTTCATATCAACCGACAACCTAAAAACCCATCAACAATTGAACTACCTCGCTCAACGCCGGTGCCAAGCCGTGAAATGGCCTCCTTTAAAGCAAAAGCGAATACCTTGTTTGCGCAATTGAAACTTTTTGAAGAGGCGAGTCTAGTTGCAGTTGGTAAGAAATCAGCCGATACAGCATGATATTACGCAAATAAATAACGGCAAATACACACTGTTGCAATAATGCCGGCTAAATCGGCAAGAAGTCCTGCTGGAATGGCGTGACGCGTTCGCCTGATATTGACTGCGCCAAAGTACACAGCAATGACATAAAACGTTGTTTCAGTACTTCCCATCAATGTAGCTGCTGTTTTAGCAATGAATGAATTACCGCCGTGCTGGTGAATTAATTCCGCCATCACACCATTTGCAGCACTTCCGGAAAAAGGACGAATTAAGGCTAAAGGTAAGAGTTCAGCCGGCATACCTATCGCCGTTAATAATGGCGCCAGCAGAGTAGATAATAATTCAAAAAACCCGGAAGCACGCAACATCCCAATAGCAACCATCATAGCAATCAAATAAGGAATAATGCTGACGCTTGTTTCAAACCCTTGTTTTGCACCTACAATGAACGCATCAAACACATCAATTTTTTTGATTGCAGCATACAAAGGAATGCCAACCACAAAGGCCAGCAATATCCAATTCGATAATTGATTGGCTAAAGAACTCATAAATTATCCGCATCCTTAATACGATACATCGGCAATTTGGCCAATTGCTTTACTGCAATAATGGCCACGACTGTTGAAGTGCCAGTAGCCACCAATGTACTAAAAATCACGCTGGTAGGATGCAAACTGCCATCTGCTGCTAAATAGGCAATCGCTGTAACTGGAATTAGTTGCACACTAGAGGTATTAATAGCCAGAAATGTACACATCGAATTACTAGCAGTGTGCACATGTGTATTTAAACGCTGTAATTCCTTCATCGCCTGTAACCCAAACGGTGTTGCAGCATTAGCAAGCCCTAACATATTTGCTGCAATGTTAAGTATTATCGCCCCCATCGCAGGATCCTCAACCGGCACATCAGGAAACAAGCGACACAATATTGGCCTTAACACTAGAGCAAGACGCCGCACTAAGCCAGACTCAGAGGCAATATTCATCATACCTAACCACAAAGCCATGATACCTGTTAGTCCAAGTGCAATCTCAAACCCAAATTTGGCTGAGTCGGTTATCGCACGAACAACATCATCAATACGCCCTTGGATAACACCAACAATAACGGCAAGAAATATCATCCCCAACCAAATCTTATTCAGCATCATTATCCCCAAGCTTGACTAACGATTATATTCAAACTATTTTGCATTATTTTACCAAGGAAAATAATGTATCTTCTCAACGGTTATACACGGCTTCTTTGTACCGGCATTATTATTTTATTTTCATTAGCAGCCCCAGCAGCAAACACTCACGAGGAGCTAGACGCTAATAAAATAATTAGCCAAATATACCATAACCTAAATCACAAACCGACATTAGATATGCCTACGCGTATCGAACACATCAGCGCGCAATTTCTAGGGAAGCCTTACTTACTGGGTGCGTTAGGTGAGGGAGCCAACGGCGATTACGATCAATGGCCCTTATATCGCACCGATGCTTTTGATTGTGAAACTTACGTGGATACTGTTTTAGCCATAGCATTGGCAGATAATTCCTATCATTTTAAACAATGCATTAATCAAGTACGCTACCAAGATGGTCATGTGTCTTACATTCATCGTAATCATTTTACTTGCCTTGATTGGAATAAAAATAATCAACAGCAACATTTTATAAAAGACATCACCACAACCCTACGCGGGGAGCACGACCAAGTTGTCGTAAAATATGCACGTGCCCTCATCGACAAACCCGCATGGTATAACCACAAATCCCTAGCAACTATTCGCCTCAATCATGCTGACTTAAAAGAGCAGGCTAGACGAGTTACATCGTTACAACAAGCAGGAAAAAAATTACCGCGAAAAAGCTCCATCATTGCCTATATTCCGTTAACTGCGTTGTTCGACCCCACAGGTCAAGCCAACAAATACTTGTTTGCTCAAATCCCTCATGCAGCCATTGTTGAAATTATTCGTCCCAACTGGAACTTAAACAAAGAAATCGGGACAAATCTAAATGTCTCACATTTAGGGTTTGTATTCTGGGAAAAAGGCATTCCGCTCTTTCGCGAAGCATCATCAGCGCATGGACGCGTCGTTGATGTGCCATTCATTGATTATTTACGCGATGCAATGAAAAGCCCAACCATTAAGGGGATTAACGTGCAGATCGTGATGCCACAGCAAAACGGATCCAGCCCTGGTTGTAAATAGTCGTATTAAAAGAAGCCTCCCTTACCCCCCCTTTTTCAAAGGGGGAAACGCACTGCTTTACTGCGTTGCCCGCTTAGATCAAATAATAGGTCCCGATCGCAATGGTCCTATTAAAAGGTAAATGATAAAATTCAATGTTTAAATTTGCAGAATAATTTCTCACTAAAAAGGCAAACAATTTTTCCTGCCAGAAAAACCACAACGTTTTCATCTCTCGTGTGGCAACAACATTTGGAATTTCCAGCATGTACGTCGTTTTATCAATGTCTACCTCAAAAGGCAAAAGCCGGCGCTGATTGGCAAGGAACACAGCATCTGGAACGATCACGTCATCCATAAAACCGTAATGCAAAGTTAACTCACAAATATGCTCATTCAAACAAGACACTTCAAAACGATCTGTATCCAAAACGTGTGGAACACTACCAACAGAGTAATTTACAATTAAAATATACTCTGGCAGAGTGCGATTTAATTTTAAAAAATGCAGAAAGCTCCCCCCACTTTTATCATAGATATCAGTAATAAATATTGCCGTGGTATCAGGGCAACGATCCAGCGTTTTATAATCAGTCTGCGCTAATATTTTTGATAAGCTTTCTTTTTTCAAATAATACATCTTTTGCAAATACCCACGCCCCCTATTCCAGGTATACATAATAAACGCACATACCATGGCAAATAGAATAGGCACCCAACCACCAGTGAATAGCTTTTGAATGTTTGCACCTAAGAAAGCAAAATCAATAATTCCAAAGAATGAAAATAAACAGATGATAGAAAACCAGCTCCACCGCCACTTTTTGATAGCCAAATACATAATTAAGATATTGGTTAAAAGCATGACTAAATTCACAGCTATTCCATAAGCGTGCGTCAAAGCATTTGAATTTTTGAACGAAATAACCAATAGCAACGTCCCTAAAGCCAGAATAAGATTCATTTGTGGAATATAAATTTGTCCTATTTTTGAGCTTGAAGTTTGTATGATTGGCAAATGCGGATACAACCCCAACAGAACGGCTTGTTTAGTCAATGAAAAAGTTGCTGAAATCACCCCTTGCGAGGCGATAATCGTTGCCATTGTTGCAATGAACATTAAGGGTAATGAGAACCATTTTGGCGACAGTAAATAGAATGGATTAATAATTGCCTCTGGATGCACCAGTAAATTGGCACCCTGGCCAAAATAGTTCAATAATAAACTAGGTAAAACAACGCTAAACCAGCTGATGCGTATTGGTTTTTTACCAAAATGACCTAAGTCAGCATACAGCGCCTCACCACCCGTAACGACCAGAAATATTCCACCCAGATAAACATAACCTTTCCATCCATTTTGATATAAAAACTTCAGCCCATGGAGAGGGTTAATAGCATTCAACACAATAGGGTTATCAATAATTTGCACTACACCCAGTATTGCCAAGATAATAAACCAAACAAAAATAACTGGCCCAAAGATAAAACCAATTTTTGCCGTACCGATTGATTGCACAGAAAACAAACCGATCAAAATAATACAAGTTAGCGGGAGAACCCAATGGGCCAAACCAGGATGAATAATATTCACCCCCTCGATTGCACTGATCACTGAAATTGCCGGAGTAAGCATGCCATCACCTAGCATTAAACCCGCGCCAAATATTCCTATAAAAAAAAATAATTGTGGCCGATTAACCTCAATACGTTTTATCAACGCTAATAATGCAAGTATGCCGCCCTCCCCATCATTATCTGCGCGAAACAAAATAACCAAATATTTAATAGAGATAACTAAAATTAGTGACCAAAAAATAAGCGACAAAACACCCAATACCGTCGCTAGATTAATGGGTAATCCATTAAGCGCCTCGCGGATGGCATACAAAGGACTTGTACCGATGTCACCATATACAACGCCTAAAGCCGCCAAAGTGAGCGAAAATTCTGCCTGCCGTCCAGAGGTAACATTATCGCTCAAGAGTAAAAATCCTTATTAAACCAATTAAAAAAAGCATAGCAATGGTGTTGTGACAAAGCAATTGTAGCTAATAGACTTTGTTTACAATACATTAGTCAAAATTTATGAACAATATGCTAGGTTGATTGCGAAATTGTCGGGGATGCTTAATAATGGAAAAAT
>CAMBDN010000127.1 GCA_945865355.1 Legionella genomosp. 1 | reverse complement strand
TTCCGGTGCAGCACGAATGCACCGGTGTATTATCAATTCAATGCGAAGTAAAAGCTCTCTTTTCTGATGCGCTGCGAACGCTGATAAATTTCCAAGCGAATAGAGAAAAAATACTCAACAAAATTAACATAACAGCTAACAAATTCTGATTGTTGACGGCTAGTATGGCCATCATGGCACTGACCAACGCTGAGCTCAAATCTTGTAAACAACCAAACAATGCGCCAGTAGTTCCAGCCATTTTTGGAAATGGGTCAAAAGCACCTGCAAAGGCATTGATAAATGTAAATCCGGCTCCTAAGCTAAAAACAAAAATAGGGATCATGAATGTCGATACACTCAATCGTTCATACCAAGCAACAGCCATCATCACGACACCACCTTCAAGCATTATTATTGCACCCCACAAGACCATCGTAGAAATGCCCTTTTTTAGCACTAGTTTGCTATTAATAAACCCGCTAATAAAAATTGCGGCAGCAATAATAAATGCTAACCATCCGTATTCAACAGGGGATAGGCCTAAACGTTCTTGTAACAAAAAAGGTGCCACTGTCAGATATGCAATGAGGCCTGCACCAGCAAAACATGAGCATAATGTGTAGCCCATAAAGGTTTTACTGCGCAGTAATATCAGGTAATTACTAGCCATTACGGCCACTTTTGTTGCATCAGGGTTGCAATGGCGGTTTGTTTCAGGAAGAAGGTAGTAAGTTAAAACCCATATGGCAAGTCCAAAAATAAGTAAAAATAGAAAATTAGCGCGCCATCCTAAATATTGTTGAACATAGCCGCCAACGGTTGGTGATAAAGCTAAGATGATCACACTAGCCATACCAATATGAGAACCAATTTTTGCTAGCATGCGGTCAGATAACAAATCTCTTGCGAGGGATCGTCCTACTGAATTACAACAGCCGATGCCTATTCCTTGAATAAAGCGTCCAAGAATAAGGATGGTTGCAGAGGGTGCTACAAAGCAAACAAGACTTCCCAATGCGCTGATACCAACACCAACTAGAATGGGTTTTTTTCGACCAATACGGTCGGAAATGGGTCCATAAAAGAGATGGGAAGCACTAAAACCAAGCATATAGACTGACAGGGTCAATTGAATTTTTTCTGCGGTACTGGCAAAAGCCGCTGTGATGCCAGGCAGGGAGGGGATATATAAGTCTGTTGTCACTTGCATCAGTGTAATGAGCAAAAAGATGATGGTTAAAAGAGTTGGTGTAAGCTTGGGTTTTTGCAGTAAAATTTTATTCTTACTCATTAGTCTTCACTTCAGACGGGAATTGCGGTAAATTTTCGAGAGGGCCCAGTATAGCAAATATATTCCTTTTGGGATCCATGATTGATAAATTTGGGCTAAGCTTGTCTTATGGAGTAAATAGTTGAGTGAAAAACGATGGTAGATCCAGCTGACAGTCCCGAACAAGAAGAACCGCAAGCAATTGAAGAACGTCAACAGCCATCGATGGAGGATGATCCTGTTTCTTTAATCGAAAAAGTCTACCAGCTTTGGTGGAATTGGGCGGATTTTTCGATATACATCATAAGCCCAACGATAGAAGTGATATCGCCTCCACTACTAATTACCCCGCAACCGCTGCCCGACAGCCAAGAGCTGGAGTTTGTATATAATATTTATGATCATGGATATAAACTCTGTACATCCAAGGGTGCTGAGATGTATACGGCTGGGATGTCGATGTGCAAACTTTATTATACCATTGAAAAGATGATCTTTATTTTGGTAGAGCGCTTGAAGTCCGGTGGAGTGGATACTGATACAGAAGTACAAGTCGCTTTTAGTGGGCATGAGCTGGCACAACGTAAGGGGTTTGAATCGGTTATCAACCTAAGTTATAACGTCGTTGTGACGAATTTTGACCCGGGTGTTTGGGGTGAGAAGTATCTCCAAGTTGTGAAACGGCTTGCAAATAAAGGATATGGTTATCCAGCAGAAGCACCACGAGATAGTTATCGTCACTCGCACTCCGCGTCGGCGCTTAGTAGCAAACGATAAGTGTCATCACTTCCCAGGACCAAGGTATTTGCGCGCTTTTTGGAAGACTCAAGGCAAACGCTTACCTTCTTGAAAAAAGGGGACTGAGGTGGTATTTATCTAAATGCATCTAATAAGTCCCTCCTAGCCACCCATTTTCAAAGGTAGGGACCTCTAATCGAGCGAGATCTCTTTCAAACTTGAATAATCTGACTTTTAGTCCATCCTTTTAATAATCTCATTGGGTTTTTAATCCGCAAAATAGAGAATATATAAGCTGGAAAGACCAAGAGTAATCTTGCTAATATTTGTTTTTTGTTTAAATGAGTAGCCAATGAAACAATTTTTAAATGCCAAGCGCGCATCCCTATTGTTTGGCCTCCATGACGGTACGATTGAAAATAATACCCATAAATAATAAATAATAAGCTGAGTTGATACGCTATAGCCCCTGGCGGGATTGCAACTCCATGCCGGTAGAGAAGACATAATGCAGTGAATATAATAAATAGCGCGGCAAGTACCATGCCATCATAAACCAGAGCTCCAAAATATCTTACATAAAACATGCTCATTCTCCTGCTATTAAACATAGTCCGTCATCTTTTTTTTTGTTCTGCGTGACACGCGTCTTTGGGAGTGCAACAACCGCCATCATGTGCTCTTATTTTGAGCATCTTGGGGCAGTAATGATTTTAGTCCCATCTCTAAGCACTTGTAAACTTTGCGCAAGAAAAACAGAGTGATATACTCTGGTTTATATTGTTGATATTTTGCAATGAGGAAGAAACCTATAGTGAACCAAAAAAGACCAGTCAATCTTAATTTGGCTACGATGAAATACCCGTCTATGGCAATTGCATCGATACTGCATCGGTTATCGGGGCTTGTTATGTTTTTGCTGATGCCAGTGATGTTGTATTTTCTTAGTCAATCGTTACTCTCGGCAGAATCCTTTGACCGATTGCAAACAACATTAGCCTGTCCATTATGTAAGCTAATTTTGTGGGCTTTTAGTACGGCACTTATCTATCATGTGCTTGCAGGTATTCGCCATATGTTAATGGATCTGGGCCTCGGGGAGCATTTGGAAACAGGTAGACGAAGCGCTACTTTCGTCATTATTCTCGCCATTATTTTGGCAATTTTTCTGGGAATTTGGATATGGTAAGCAATGTTACAAGTCTGACTGGAAGTGGTTTAAAAGATTGGTTGATTCAACGAGCATCTGCTGTATATTTCGCAGTCTACTCATTGTTTTTACTATCGTTTTTAATTCTTCATCCGCATTTACTTTATAGCGAGTGGTTGTCGTTATTTCGTGCAACGTGGTTTCAAGTGGCTAGTATCGTCGCGTTAATGATGCTTTCTTTTCACACTTGGATAGGTATTTGGACAGTAACCACTGACTATATAAAATGTACTGTCATCAGGGTCTCGGTGCAAATGCTCGTTGTACTATTGCTGCTGGGGCAATTTATCTGGGGCATAATGATTGTTTGGGGATAATAATGGCGTTTGCGCGTAACGAATTTGATGCAGTAATTATTGGTGCTGGTGGTGCAGGAATGCGTGCCTCCTTGCAGTTAGCTAACTCCGGTTTGAAAGTTGCTTTGTTGTCCAAAGTATTCCCTACCCGATCACATACTGTTTCGGCACAAGGTGGAATAACCACTGCATTAGGGAACGGGCATGAGGACGATTGGCGTTGGCATATGTATGATACGGTGAAAGGTGCTGATTATATTGGTGACCAAGACTGTATTGAGTATCTATGTAAAATGGGTCCGGAAGTCGTCTATGAGCTTGAGCACATGGGTTTACCTTTTTCTCGGATGGACAATGGTAAGATATATCAGCGTCAATTTGGTGGTCAATCCAAGAATTTTGGTGGAGAACAAGCGGCGCGGACATGTGCGGCAGCAGATCGGACTGGCCATGCGTTGTTACACACCCTTTATCAGCAGAATTTAAAGGCTAAAACGCATATATTCAGTGAATGGTTAGCTTTGGATTTAGTCAAAGATGCGCAAGGGCGTATTGCGGGCACGACCGCAATGTGTATTGAAACCGGCGAGGTGGTCTTTTTTCAAGCACGTGTTTGCATTCTTGCAACCGGTGGTGCGGGCCGTATTTTTCAATCGACGACGAATGCATACATCAATACGGGCGATGGTTTTGGAATGGCTCTAAGAGCTGGACTTCCCCTGCAAGATATGGAAATGTGGCAATTTCATCCCACAGGTATCGCAGGAGCTGGCACCTTGGTTACGGAGGGTTGTCGTGGTGAAGGTGGTTACTTAATTAATAAAGATGGTGAACGATTTATGGAGCGGTATGCTCCACACGTCAAAGATTTGGCTTCGCGTGATGTGGTAGCACGAGCCATAGCTTTGGAGCTTCGAGCTGGCAAAGGCTTTGATCCCAATGGTGTTGACCATGTTAAATTAAAATTGGATCACCTTGGGGCTGATCTGATCATGTCCCGGCTACCCGGAATTCGAGAGCTGTCGATGAAATTTGCAGCAGTTGATCCCATTATTGAACCGATTCCTGTGGTTCCTACGTGCCACTATAGTATGGGTGGTATTCCTACCAACATACATAGCCAAGTGTTGAGCAAACACCGTGGCAAAGAGCAGATCATTGAAGGTTTGTATGCTGTTGGTGAGTGTGCTTGTGTATCCGTGCATGGGGCAAATCGCTTGGGGGGGAATTCATTGCTTGATCTCGTCGTCTTTGGTCGAGCGGCAGGCCTACATGTGGAAAAATTATGGCAATCGAATCAATTGCCGGACACACCCTATGTGTCAGAAGATGACGTTGCTGCATCACTAGCTCGTTATCACCGTTGGCAATCTTCAAAAGACGGAGAAAATCCAGTTGCTATTCATGATGAAATGCAACGGGTGATGCAAGAGGATTTTGGTGTGTTTCGTACTGGCGATATTATGGCAAATGGATTAAAACGTCTACAAGCATTAAGAGAGCGCTTGGCAAATGCAGAATTGCGTGATAAAACCCAGGTTTTTAATACTGAGTTTGTAACGGCACTGGAGCTAGATAATCTTATGGCGACGGCTTATGCAACGGCACAATCTGCTTTAGCGCGTACGGAAAGTCGTGGTGCGCACAGTCGAGAAGATTATCCTAAGCGAGATGATGCGAAGTGGATCAAGCACACATTGTACTTCCAAGATGATGATGCAATCGATTATCGTCCCGTGAATACCTCACCCAAATATGTCGAGCCATTTGAGCCGAAAGAACGCGTTTACTAAGGGGATCTGCCATGGCTGATAGTAGAAATTTAAGTCTGTCGATCTACCGTTACAATCCTACGGTAGATGCTAAACCTTATATGAAAGAGTATGAGATAACGATTCCTAAGAAAAGTGATCCCATGTTGTTGACGTTGCTTGAGCGGTTGAAAGCAGAGCAAGATGCATCTATTTCTTTTCGTCGTTCTTGCCGTGAGGGTGTTTGCGGTTCAGATGGTATGAACATTAATGGAACGAATGGGTTGGCTTGTGTTACGCATATCTCAGAACTAAATACCGATAAAATTATTATCCGACCGTTGCCAGGATTTCCTGTTATTCGTGATCTGGTAGTTGATATGGGGCAATTTTATAAGCAGTATGAGCGTATTGAACCTTATCTGCAAAATGACAGTGTGGCTCCTGCACAGGAGCGTTTACAATCACCGGAAGAGCGTGCGCAGTTAGACGGCTTGTATGAGTGTATATTGTGTGCTTGTTGTACTAGTTCATGCCCATCATTTTGGTGGAACCCGGACAAATTTGTTGGTCCAGCGGGCCTATTGCAAGCGCGGCGATTTTTAGCAGATAGCCGTGATACAGCAACCGAGCATCGCTTGGATAAATTACAAGATCCATTCAGCGTGTTCCGTTGTCGGACCATTATGAATTGTACAAACGTTTGCCCGAAGGGACTCAATCCAACGCAAGCAATTGGTGCGATACGCAAACAAATGTTGAACCAGGAAACCTGATTAGTAACGGCTCGTAGGGCACTCTTGAATCCTCTGGCTTTAGGCCAAGATAGTAGAGTTGTCAACGCGCCTTAGGGTGCCGAATGATTTGAGTTTAAACACTGAGAAATCCCTTCTCCCACAAGCAGTAGAAGGGGTTCTCAGTGTTTTATTTTGATTCATATGGTGCTCTAGTTCCTTTGGAGAAAAAATTAATGAGTAGTAGTAACCTGCAAAAAGAATGGGCCACTTCGTATTTATCGGGTGGGAGCATGGCTTACGTCGATGCTTTATATGAGGATTATTTAGCGGATCCAAGCTCTGTACCAGAGGATTGGCAAGCGGCTTTTAAGGCGTTGCCTCAGATCGATGGGATGGCAGCGGATGTTTCACATCGCGATATACGTAATTATTTTTTGCAAACAGCCGATAAAAAAGCGGCTCCTGTGGCTACCGGTGATGCGAAACAAGTGCAAGTGGCTCAACTCATCAACGATTATCGCATGCTCGGTCATCATGTAGCAAAGTTAGACCCATTGGAAATGATAGAGCGAACACCTGTTCCCGAGTTGGAGTTGGCTTATCATCAACTTTCTGAAGTTGATTTGGACCGACCCTTTTTTGCAGGAGAAACCTTTAGCAAAAAACAAATGCCGTTGCGTCAAATCGTCCAGGAATTAAGTGACACCTATTGTGGCAGTATTGGAATTGAATACATGCACATTGCTCATACTGAAGAAATCGAATGGTTACAACAATCATTAGAGTCAGTCAGAGGCCGCGCAACTTTTGATGCAAATAAAAAGCGAGAAATCCTTAAAGAGCTCGTTGAAGCCGATGGGCTTGAACGTTATCTGGGTACTCGTTACGTCGGACAGAAGCGTTTCTCGCTTGAGGGCGGCGATTCACTCGTTCCGATGATGAAAGAAATTATTAGACTAGGTGGCGAACGTCAGGTTAAAGAAATTGTAATTGGCATGGCTCATCGTGGCCGTTTGAACGTATTAGTCAATGTACTGGGTAAAGGACCTGAGCAATTATTCCAAGAGTTTGAGGGAAAAATTAAATCAGATCGAACGGGTGACGTGAAGTATCATTTAGGGTTCTCTTCTGATTTACTGACCGAATCCGGTGCGATTGTTCATGTAGCACTTGCATTCAATCCTTCACATTTAGAAATTATAGGGCCAGTGGTACAAGGATCTGCACGATCCCGTTTACGCCGACGCAATGATTTAGAAAGGAAAAATAAGGTTGTACCTGTTGTTTTGCATGGTGATGCTGCTTTTGCTGGTCAAGGCGTCGTCATGGAAACATTTAACTTCTCCCAGGCGCGTGGGTATAGCACCGGCGGTTCTGTTCATATTGTGATTAATAACCAAAT
>CAMBDN010000126.1 GCA_945865355.1 Legionella genomosp. 1 | reverse complement strand
TACCCAATATCATGAAAGCCAAGCGTAAGCCTTTAGAAATTATAGAATTGTTGGCCTTAGGATTAACGCTTAAACGGCATACTGAGGTACTGTCGATTACAGCACCTCCAGTAAGAGGCGGTGGGGTAAAAGTTGATTCTGTAAAAGCGCTACTCGATAAATTACAAAATGAAGCTAAAGTGCTTTAACTTTGTTTATAAGGAGAGATCATGAGCACTTTAATTATTGTTGAACACGATAATAAAGAGATGCAACCATCAACACCCCATGTTTTGACCGCGGCAAAGCAATTGGAAGGGGATGCAGTGTTGTTAGTGGTTGGGTATAACTGTCAGGCAGTGGCTGAACAAGTCGCTGCTCTAGATGGGGCAAAGGCTGTTTGGCTTGTTGATAATGCCTGTTATGCCCATCAGCTGGCCGAAAACGTCAGTCAATTGGTTTTGGCACTTAGCTCATCATTTACGAATATAATGGCTGCAGCCAGTACATATGGAAAAAATATTTTGCCACGTATCGCGGCATTACTTGATGTTGCACAGGTATCTGATGTGGTGCGTATTGTAGACCACAATACCTATGAACACCCCATTTATGCGGGTAATGCACTTGAGATAGTGCGTGTGTTAGACGAGAAAAAAGTTCTCTCTATCCGTACAACTGCTTTTGCAGCGGCTACCAATAATCAACATCCTTGCGGTATTGAGCGTATGGATAACGTTTATAGTCAAAATTGTACGCAGTTTATCGGTCATCAACTCAGCGAGTCGGCTCGTCCGGACTTGGGCAGTGCGAAGATCGTTGTTTCAGGTGGGCGTGGTTTACAAAGTGCTGAAAAATTTAAATTAATAGAAGATTTAGCTGATGCATTAGGCGCAGCAGTTGGCGCTTCACGAGCGGCGGTGGATGCGGGGTTCGTACCTAATGATTATCAAGTAGGGCAAACTGGAAAAGTAGTCGCTCCAACGCTTTACATTGCTATAGGTATTTCTGGTGCTGTGCAGCACTTGGCAGGGATGAAAGACTCAAAAGTGATTGTTGCCATAAATAAAGATGAAGATGCTCCTATATTTCAAATTGCTAATTACGGTTTAGTGGGTGATCTATTTGTTTTGGTACCAGAACTTATTGAACAGTTAAAGCAGTCTTAACGGTTCCATGAGTAGAAGAAAAAATTCTTAACCTAGTGCCATTCACTACCGTCACTGAAGAGGAGTAACAACAAATGATAGTTGGCGTCCCAAAAGAAATTAAGCAACAGGAAAATCGTGTTGGTCTTGTTCCTGCGAGTGTGCGAGAGGTTATCCGAGTGGGTGGTGTTGTATTGATCGAAAAAAACGCAGGAATGGGCATTGGCATTACTGACGATCAGTACCGGGCTGCTGGTGCTGAGGTTGTTGATACTGCAGACGATGTTTTTGACCGTGCTGAATTGATCGTTAAGGTAAAAGAGCCCCAACCATTAGAGTGTCGCCGTTTGCGTAAGGGGCAAACATTGTTTGCATATCTGCATCTAGCACCTGACCCTCAACAAACGCGTCTTCTTAAAGAATCGGGAGTAACTGCTATTGCCTATGAAACAGTCACCCAAAATGATGGAGGGTTACCCTTGTTGACGCCGATGTCTCAAGTTGCAGGTCGGATGTCAATTCAAGCGGGGGCACATTGTCTGGAAATGGCGCAAGGTGGAAGTGGTGTATTGTTAAGTGGGGTGCCAGGTGTTTCTCCCGCAAATGTTCTAGTCATTGGTGGCGGTGTGGTGGGTACTAATGCGGCACGGATAGCGATGGGGATGGAGGCGCGTGTTACCGTGCTTGATAAATCACTGTCGCGTTTACGTGAGCTTGACTTTCAATTTGGCTCTAAATTAAATACGATTTATGCAACGTCTGAATCGTTAGAGCACTACGTGGCGTCAGCTGATTTAATTATTGGAGCGGTTTTGGTTCCAGGAGCGGCGGCCCCGGTATTGGTTACTCGCTCAATGCTCAAAGCAATGAAACCAGGTTCAGTTGTGGTTGATGTTGCCATTGATCAAGGGGGCTGTTTTGAAACAAGCCGACCAACGACACATCAAGAGCCAACTTATCTGAGCGATGGTGTCGTCCATTACTGTGTGACTAACATGCCAGGAGCGGTACCAAAGACCTCAACTTTTGCATTAAATAACGCTACGTTGCCTTTTATTTTAAGTTTGGTCACCAAAGGGATTAAACTAGCCTTGTTGAGCGATGGTCATTTGCAGAACGGTTTAAATGTGCATAAAGGCATGATTACTTATGAGGCCGTAGCTAGAGATCTGGGTTATGACTACATCGCCGCTACTGACGCACTGGCTAGTTAGTAGGGCGTGTTGACCATTCATTTTTTCAAGTCCTGCGTCCCGCTGCGACGAGATCTGAATGGTCAACCGCCCCTAATTATCGGTAGATGTACTTAAAATAAATGCTCTTGATTTTCCGGTTCTTGAATCATTTCCGGACTGGTCGCTGATGAGTCGGTTTCTTCGGTACTTGGTATTTCCTGTTTACGAAAATACTCGATAATAGCGTTTTGTAGATTTGCATTGGCGAGGAGCCCGCTGGCTGGGTCAATGCGCACGGCGACTATATTTTCAGGCTGTTTCATTTCTACTTCAGGCTTGCCTTTTAGTGCAATCTTCATAAAATCAATCCACAGCGGTAGTGCCAGTTGGGCGGCGTACTCGTGTATGGGTTGAGGGGTGTCAAAACCGACCCACGTGGTGACCACTAAATTAGGATTATATCCTGAAAACCATGCATCAACTTGCTCGTTTGTTGTGCCTGTTTTACCGGCAATATCTTTGCGATTTAGTACGGTGGCTGCATGTGCCGTTCCGTGCTGCACAACGTCCATCAATGCGGTATGCATGAGAAAGGCGACATCCTCTGGAATAACGCGTGGTGCAATCACATCAGGGTCTCTCTTTTTATCTGAGCATGGGTTACAAACGTAAGCAGGTTTTGCTTGCAATAGGACCTTACCCTCATTATCAGTGATACGATCTATGATAAAAGGTTCTATTTTATAGCCACCATTAGCAAAAACAGCGTAGGCTGCGGCAAGATCCATAGGGCTCACTGATAAACTGCCGAGCGCTAATGATAACGTGTGGGGTAAGTTCTTTTTTTGAAAACCAAAGTGGCTAACAAACTCTACCGCGTAATCAATTCCTACATCGTCAAGAACGCGAATAGATACCATATTTAGCGATTTTACTAGCGCCTCTTTTAAGCGCGTTGGGCCGTTAAATTTAAGTTTGTCGTTATGCGGACGCCACAGGCTCCCTTGACCTCTATCATCAACGACGATGGGAGCATCATTAATTAACGTGGCTAATGTGTAACCTTTGTTCAATGCAGCTGCATAGATAAAGGGTTTAAAACTTGATCCCGGTTGACGGCTAGATTGTGTGGCGCGGTTAAATTTACTTTTCTGATAGTTTAGGCCACCCAATAATGCTTCAATAGCGCCATTTTCAGGGTTTAATGCAACCAGTGCTGCTTCGACCTGAGGTATTTGTGACAATTGCCAATGGTCATTGTAGTAGCGCACATAAACAACATCACCTACTTTGACAATTTGTTTTGCAAGTGTAGGGGCTTTGCCCATCCACCCTCTTCTAAGCGCCGGGCGTGCCCAAGACAAACCTTGCCAAGGTAGGGTGAAAATTTGTCCATCACGGGTTGCAGCGGTTGCTTCTTGTTCTGCCACGGTTAGAATGATAGCGGGTTCTATATCGTCGACCACAGGGTATTCGTTCAACAGCTTATGCAGCGCATCCGTTGAACTGGTATCAACGTCCCCCAGGTTAGCAACAGGTCCTCGATAGCCATGACGACGATCATAGGCTAGCAAATTATCTTCAACGGCTTGGTTTGCAGCTCTTTGTAACGGCGCTTTAATTGTTGTATAAACTTTGTAACCCTTGGTGTATGCATCTGCCCCAAAATGATCAAAGAGTGATTGGCGAATCATTTCTGCGACGTAAGTTGCGTTAACATCAATATTGCTACCATAGTATTTAGCAGTAATGGGCTCTCTTACTGCCTCTTGATACTGCTTTTCAGTGATGTATTTTTCTTCAAGTAGGCGTTCTAACACATGATCGCGACGCTTTTTAGCGGCGAGGGGGTTGGCAATTGGGTTTTGTGTTGACGGTGCTTGAGGTAATCCTGCGATCATGGCCAATTGGGCGAGATCTAATTCTTTTATTGTCTTACCATAATAGACTTTAGCGGCAGCCCCTACGCCATAAGCGCGATTACCCATATAAATTTTATTTAAATACAACTCAAGAATTTTTTCTTTGCTTAATTCGCGGTCAATTTTAATGGCTAGCATGATTTCATTAAATTTACGCAAAAACGTTTTTTTCCGATTCAAGAAAAAATTGCGTGCAACTTGCATGGTAATCGTACTTCCACCTTGTGATTTGGTGCCCGTTTGAATCATACGAACGGTTGCTCGCGCTAAACCTAATACGTCTACACCAGAATGATCAAAAAACCGCTGGTCTTCGGTTGCGACAAGCGCATGGATCAATGTAGGTGGTATTTCTTCATAAGTCAGAGGGATACGTCTTTTTTCGCCATATTCCTGAATTAACAACCCTTCTTGGCTGTAAATTCTTAATGGAACTTGTAGTTGAACGGTTTTCAATGAATCTACATTCGGTAACTGGCTTGCTAGGTATAGATAAAGTACGCCTGCGCATACCATAAATAGGAAAAATAAACTCACTAGAGCCCATAGACCATTACGCCAAAAATACCCGGTTTTTTTCATGGTTAATTAATGTCACATCAATAAATACAATAGCATTCAATTATATCGCAATTTTCCTATTATATCCCACATTCCGCAGTAACTTAATTATTTATTGTTTATGAGACAAATAGCTGATAGATAGAACTAATTGGGCATACTTTGTTGACCTATAAACAATCATATTTTGTTGATTGCAAACAAATTGTCATAATTAACCGGTTTACTACGGAATCAAGGTTCGATGGTAGACCGCGTTGGGCCGTTGGCACCAACCTACAGTTCCTGCGCAAAAGCCTGTCTCTAAGATGTGAGCAAGAGACAGGCGAAAGCGGAGGATGACACGGATGTTTAAGTTGATGTATTACTTGAACATACGGATTAATGGTATTTCAGGTACAACTTCTTCTGCTAAATCCGCTTGCTTCAAATGATCTACTAATGCTTCTGGCGGAATATAACGAGAACGTCGGTGTATGTTCCATGCCTCGAATAGCGCAGGAGATTGCGAGGCGGCTATAATCAATGAATTTTCTACAAACTCAGAACAGAATATTTTTGTAGGTTCCGGAGCTTTGTTCTCTTTTTTGCTAGGAGGGGCAGTTAATACAGTACGAATGGCCTCATCGGGGTTCGTATCTTTGGCTATCCAGCGGCCAATAAATGGGAAAATTTTGTACAGCATATTAACTAAACCCGCGGCGATTTTTCGTAACGTATTATTTTCCAGACGAACTTGTTGTCTGCCATTGACAGCCTCATTTTTCGCGGCCTCTTCTTTAGTCAGTGCGTAAAGATTTTCGTGAATAGTACTATATTCTGCAATTGCACTTTTTTCTTTATCAGGATTTTGTTCACCGTTTGTAAAATGCTTTGATTTAATTCGATAAATATCTGAATAGAGAAGATGATGCAACTCTACTTTATTATGTTGATATAAATCTACAACGTGAGAGTAATGCATTGTATCTTGATCATCTTTATCAAATACTAGCAGCGCACTATGCGCATATGCAGTGAATTTGTTTTTAAACCAGAAATAGAGGCTGTCCCAAAAGCTATGTAGACAGGGCTAATAACCCGCGAGTAAATGGCGCAGGCGGCCAGTAGATCTCGATTCCCCATCACACCCAAAAACAATCAAAATGAAACCAAGTGTATTCTAATTAAGCACATTCCAATAAAACAATCTAAAATTAAGGGACTAATGAAACCACCTTGGTATCGATAGTGATTTCACGGTCTCCACGATACCAAAGCACCCAGTCCCTTGATCTAAAGCATAACACTAGATCTCATAAATTTCCGGTTTCATTGGCAAAGGATTGCTTATGGAACCAACGTCTCGACTCTATCAATGCCTGTTCTGCCATGCACAGACTGTGGTCTGCTCCAAGTGCGATCATGGACAAATTTATTGCAGCAAAGTCTGCAGCAAAATAGCACGATATAAATCACTCAAATTGGCCGGCATTCGCTACCAAGCTACCTTCAGTGGAAAACGCCATCATGCCGCTCGTCAAGCTAGCTATCGAAAACGCCAGAACAAAATAGTGACGCATCTAGGTTCACCTCAGACACCCCAACGTGCTTCAATCCAATTGTTTGAAAATAATCCTAAAAAGACAGAAAACAGACAGTTAGGCTCGCCTCCAATCTGTTGTTTTTGTAAAAAACCAGTGTCTTATTGGCTCCGCAACTACTTTTTACGGCGAAGAGGCCATCAAAAACAAATTGGATTACGAGCTATACCTCAAGCACCTTGAACATTAACTAATATAAGGAGGCATCATGACGATATCTCATGAGCTAAAAGCAAATATCTTACGCTATCACCACGTGGAAAAGTGGCGTGTGGGGACGATTGCGACTCAACTAGGTGTACACCACAGCACAGTAAAGCGCGTATTGTCAGAAACGGGTGTGGATAAAAATAAAGTCCTGGTTGAGCAGTCTATGATCGACCCATTTTTATCCTTTATACTTGAGCAATTAAAACGTTTCCCTAATCTCACAGCAAGCCGGCTTTATGGCATGGTTGTTGAGCGCGGATACCCCGGTGGGCCTGATCATTTTCGCCAGCTTATTTCATTCTATCGGCCTAAAACACCTGCTGAAGCCTATCTTCGATTAAGAACCTTAGCCGGGGAGCAAGGCCAAGTAGATTGGGGGCATTTTGGGCACATAACCGTAGGTGATGCAAAACGGCCACTGATGGCGTTTGTGATGGTGTTGAGTTATTCGAGAAAAATTTTTTTGCATTTCTATTTAAATGCTCGCACTGAAAATTTTCTACGTGGCCATGAGCTCGCTTTTAACTATTTTTCTGGGATCCCTCGTGTCGCACTCTACGACAATCTCAAAAGCGCAGTACTTGATAGGCAAGGCGATGCTATACGATTTAACCCTATACTATTGGATTTCGCAGCTCATTATCGTTTCGAACCCAGACCATGTGCGGTCTATAGAGGAAATGATTATGTCGCGCCGAAAATTATGTGCTCCCAAGCTCTACAACCGCTACCAACACTGGGTTTTTACTCGCAGAAGAGCACATAATATTTAACTACAGGTTACGTAAAAATTCTAAAAGATCGGGTTGATCTCTCCACCGCTTT
>CAMBDN010000125.1 GCA_945865355.1 Legionella genomosp. 1 | reverse complement strand
CTTCAGTTTAAAGATGAAATGGATCCTATCCTATGATAACCATATTCATCAAATGCTATTTTTCTACCCCCTGACATAATGGGTAGGTTATTAAGTTTGAGATCCCTTAGCGGTGTTTCTGCCTTTTATCAGTACAGCATCAACAATTCTAGTGCCTTACCCATGAAGCAATCACTAGGGGCAGGGATAACAGCATTTGGTCTTATAGCCAATCGATTACAGGATTCGATAGGTGCTGGTGCTTCATTGGTTTGGCTTAACCCAAGAAGCACCTTAAGAACCACCGAGTTAATGTATCAAATTTACTATCAAGCAAAGTTGTTGAATAATATCTATCTTGAGCCCGCGCTTTCGTATATCCCAACACCAGGTCAAAACGTTAATTTCAGCTCTGCACTTGCAGGAACAATTCGGGCTATTGTTTTGTTTTGAACAGCAATATTCTTTAAAAGCTGTTAGGATAAATGGTTACTTTCACAAGGAGAGGAAATGTTAACAAAAATAACTTCAGTATTTTTACTTGCCGCTACACTGCATATACCTGTAGTTATGGGGGAGACATACAACGTTCCAGCCACTCCAGAAACGACTACACTTGGTCTTTTCACCCTCAATAAGCCACCAGTGATAAAGGTTCGCTCAGGTGATACGGTCTCACTTGAAACGTGGAACAGTTGTCTGCATGAGATGGTTTATAATAAAACAACGCCCGCTGAGGTGGCTAAATTTTATGTGGAACACGATATTCAGAAAAGACGCGGGATGCATACTCTGACAGGGCCTGTTTATATTGAGGGTGCTGAGCCTGGTGATGTTTTAGAAATCAGGATTCTAGATATTCAATTAAATGACTTTGGCTATAATTTTTTAAGCCCTACTCAGGGTATTTTATCGGAATTTACCAAGCCAAGGATCAAATATTTTAAATTTGACAAAGAGAGTAACACGACTGAATTCACGAAAGGATTGTGCCTACAGCTGAAGCCGTTTCCAGGTGTATTAGCGGTAGCGCCACCCAATGATTGGCCAGAAGCATGGCCTGTCAATATTGACACAAAAACGGCAAAACCTGTGGTTGGGGAGTTTAATTCTGTTCCACCAGGACCTTTTGGTGGCAATTTAGATGAACCAGAGCTGCAAGTTGGTTCAATCCTTTTCCTCCCCGTCTTCCAAAAAGGTGCTCTTGTTTGGACGGGAGATTCACATGCTATGCAAAGCAATGGCGAGATTGATGTCACTGCTTTAGAGACGTCATACAAAGCGATTACGTTGCAATTTTTCGTTAGAAAAGATCTCAAAGCAGAGGGTGTGTTAGACAAAACTAAAAGAAAGGGTGGGGACGCATTTACCTGGCCAGTCACCGAAAACGCTACTCACTGGATGATTACTGGCTTAAATGTAGACTTACTTGAAGCAATGAAGCTTGCATCTAGAAATGCAATTGATTTTCTAGTTCGTACACAAGGCCTTTCACCAGAGGAGAGTTATCAGCTATTGAGCATGGTTGGTGATTTTGAGATTGCAGAGGCAGTCAATGTCATCAAAAATGTTACGGTGCATATTCCAAAGGAGCCGTTCAAACGAGTTGGTAAAAAATCCACGCTTTGTTCCGAAGGTACTTTTCCATTAAAAGCGCCAAAGCTCAATGTCAATGCTACATGTGTTCCACAGGAAGGGATAACTGTTCAATAACCATAGGCGGGTAAGAAAAATGAAAAAATTCATACTGTTTTTTCTCTCTATGTTGGTCGTAACATCGGGATTTGCCGAACATTTTGTGCTTAACAATCAGGTAGCAAAATCTACTAGCAATCAAAAGTCAAGGATTGCGATTCAATGGGCAAGTTCAGCTAAAGAGGTGGATGAGAGTAATAACATGATAAGACAAGGGGTAAAATTGAATCCAGATACTTTACAAGTTCTGAAACAGGTGGGAAAGATCAATTTAGATAGCCCTAAAAAAGCTGAATATTTTAGAGTACTGGTTTGGATAAATGGCGCGGAGCATCCTGAGTTTCTTACTAATTGGGTCGATATCGTACCGAATAAAATGTATACCTTAAATGAAGATCATTTGGTTCCTTTAGTACTTATGTCTGGTGCAGGATGCTAAAATATGATCACTTAAATTGGATTTCTATAACCGATTAGGGAGAGGAATTTTAACAAGGCATGGGAGCATGGCTGATCATATTATCTCCTTTCTGCTTCCTACGGTCATAGCACTGATTCTTTGTACTATTGAAATCATTTAAACTTAATCGCCTTGGTTCTCGCAAGGCGGTTACTTGCAACTGGCATGAAAACGCGCATAATAGCTGATTTTTATGAATGATCTTTGTGCCATGAAATCGACGGTTGAGCAATTATTAGATCAAGCGTTGCATGCTTTGCAGCACTCGGGGTTGATTCCCCACGATGTGGTCATCGAAATTAACGTTGAACGAACTAAAGATATTAGCCATGGTGATTATGCAACAAATATGGCGCTTGTCTTAGCAAAACCTTGTGGTCAGACTCCTCGAAAACTTGCTGAATTAATTGTGCAGGCGTTTATTGTTCCTCCAATCATTGAGCGAGTCGAAATTGCTGTTCCAGGATTCATTAATTTCTTTATGCGCAGTAGGGATCCTGCGCGAATTATCAGCGTTGTATTGACTGAAGGGGAGCAGTTTGGTCGAAAGGCCGCATTTGGAGCGGAGTTAGTGAATGTACTCACAGCAGCAAAATTCGATGTCGACTTGGATCTAGCCAAAACAGATTCCAGCGACAGCTCTTTTTATTACATTTTATATGCATATGCTAGGATCAGCGGCTTGCTTCGGCAATTGCAAGAGAGTCATTTGAGTTGGGATGAACGTGTTGGCCTTGAGCATGTTGACTTATTGGTCAAGCCGCAAGAGATTTTTCTAGTTTCATTGATGAGTCGCTATCCTGATGTGAGCGGGGCGGCCGCTACAGCATGTGAGCTACAGCATCTTGCTTATTACTTGAGCGAGTTGGCAAATGGATTACATAGCTATTACAATGTGGTCCAGCTGTTTTGTGAACAAGAAGCGTTAAAGTGTGCGCGTTTATGTCTATTAAAAGCAGTACGTCAAGTATTGCGTAATGGTGTACAATTGTTAGGTATATCTGTCCCTGAGAGCATGTAATGGCTAAAGATTTTGTGAAAAGAAATTCAGCGCGTCACAACGGGAGTGTTTCAAAACAACTGTTGTTGGTGTTGGTTTGCTTTCTTTTGGGGTATTTGAGCGCTTCTATTACTGATCTGGCTAGTTTAACCAGTTGGGTGAAGACCCAGCTGATAGCGCAGCAGGCAGCCCCCTCAGTGAAAAAACCATTAACTACACAAGCTCAATTGCCCAAGCCTAAATTTGAATTTTATACACTACTTGCCAATGAGAATAAGGACGTAGTGGAGCCAGCAGTTAGCGCTGCGACGACCAAAACAGCGTCTGCGGCTATACAAACATCGCCATCATTAGCACCGACGAATCCAACGGGTACTAAAAATAGTCCTCCCGTGGTGACAGCCGCTGCGGTGGTAGCAGCAGCAAAATCATTACCTGCTCCCGTGGTAAACAGCAAAGATGCTTATCTTGTGCAGGTGGCTGCTTTTAAGAGCAGGCCAGAGGCAGAAAAGATGAAGGCATCTCTGGTGCTTAAAGGATTTTTGGTGAGTATCGTTGTTGTTAATCAGCAAAATACCAATTGGTTTAGAGTAAGCCTTGGTCCTTTTTCTTCGCGCCCAGAAGCTCAAAGAGCGCAAGGAGCGGTTGCGCGAAGTGAGCATATTATTGGCATGATACGTAAAATGGATGCGTAGAAATGATCAGGTTTATATTTCTTTAGCGTTAAATCATAATCGTCAGTTCATCCTTAGGCTAATTAGTTCCTCAGCTGGCTTTTCGGCTTCCAGTGCTGTTTTAACATGATGATAGAATCCAATTTTTAATTTAGATTCGGGGTTTAATTTTTTATTCATAGATGCTTCTGATTCACCTTGATAAGTTCTTTCTATGGGCAAGGCACCATCTAAATCAATATTATCCTGCTGAATTGATATATGTGTAGAGTCAGCACCACTAATCGGCTTATTAATATATCGATCAAAGAGGAAGTGTGTGGTTCCGAACAGGGCAAATCCGCCAAACAAGGCACTTGCTGCCAGTAAACAAGCACTACTTATTGCAGCCACTGTGCCAGCTGTAAAGACGATTGCGGGAAAGGCAAGACCACCTGTTGCTATGGTTGAGATTAATATACCGCATATCAATAGGCTGCTTGCGCCAATGAGGGATCCGATAGATAGGTCTGAAGCTAGGAGTCGGTTTAACCAGGTGGCGTTTTTATCGAGGGCATTATCGACAGAAAATTTTACCCGGTAAGAATTGAACAGCGTCAGTAGGGTGGTTGAGACCATGACGAACATTGGAATGAGTGGTGAAACAGCTACTCCTACAGCTGAAAAGCCTATGATAAAAGCTAAGAAAGCGATTGCTCCGTAGGCTAATAACCATTGGTTCTGGGCTGTGATTTTTTTCAAAAATCGATTGAGTTTATTGTGTTCAAATAAATAGTCTAGCGATCCATTTAAACTAATGTCGGTAAAAAACGCGGCCTTATCATCAGAAGTCATGGAGGCGCTTACGCCACCCTTGTCATTCACAACCCTGGCACATGGAGCGTCATTTAAACCATCGCCAACAAACCAAACACCTTTGGGATCTATACCTTCTTCGCTCATTAGTCTCTGCAAATAACTTTCTTTATCTTGCGGGGAGTGTTCTGCATGAATATCATCAGGATCAAAAATAGCGCCATTTTGTTGGTTAAAACCAGTTGCAGATAATTTACTGTCACCGGTCAGCATGATCAGTTTTTTGCCTTCATTTTTTAGACGGGTGAGCGCTGCTAAAACATTCTTTCGGACTTCATGTTTTATCAAGATAACCCCTTGATAAACGTTATTCTCAGCAACATAAACAGGTGTTAGTCCTTGTGCAATTTTATGCTGGATGGAAGCAGGAAATTCAGCGGGTAATAACATGCCTGTGTCACGAAGATAATCGAGGTTCCCTATATGAATTTTTTTACCTTGAACAATGGCAGATAGGCCGCGATTCTTTGTATCGCTAGCGACATTGGTAATGTCCTTGATCATCATTTGCTGCGTATTTCTTGTTTCACAGTAATGATTGATTGCTTTAGCGAGAGGATGATCTGCTCCGTGGTTCTTTTCTAATAAGTAAATTCTTTGCCATAACGAGGATGAAACTCCTTCACTAGAGTCCACTTGGCTGTTACCAGTAGTAAGGGTTCCCGTTTTATCAAATATTACGGTATGAATGTCGTTGCTTTGATCAGTGAAGTTATCATCGCGGATTAAGATACCTTGATGATGCCGACGATAAACGCTTAGTAATTTTGGTAATTCATGTGCAATGGCTATGGTACATGGACAAATAGCAAATAAAATTCCTGTGACATTTTGTAATACCAAAGGAATAGTAAATATTCCTAAGGCAACGGGTGTTAATATTGATGCTGCAATTCCAGCAATGATTAATGCACCATAAAAATAGGAAAATTTATTGTTTGATGTTGAGGGGCTATTTGCTGTTTGTCGCGCTCGATTGGAACGAAATAGTAATTTATTGACGGCACTATTGTAACAATCGGCGCTGGCGTAAATAGTGACCTCTGGTCCTAAATTAATTGCGCCAGCCGGGACCGTATCTAATAATTGTTTTTCTTGCTGAGGTTCTCCGGTTAAAATTGAGGCATCAATGAGCGTGTTTCCCCGAATAATAATGCCGTCGACAGGAAAACATTCTCCTCGCTTAATTTTAATTAACATGCCTTGAGCTAAGGTATTTTTGCTTTGTGTAATTAATTTTTCCTCATTTAACATCCTATCTATCGAGAGAGAAAATGCTGCAGGATCATCTTTACTTGTTTTCATTAAGTTGGTGAGTACACGCAGCTCTTGTTGTGAGAGTTGATAACTGTGGTAGTCTTTAGACATTTGTGGGAATAAAGCTTTCATGCTGCTTAATTGCATCTTCTTCGTTTGATTCAATACCAACCGCTTCATCTCGTCCATGCCATTGATAATCGTGATTAACATCACCGGCATAATATAACTCATGAAAGTCATGGAAAAACTGTTTGCCAATGGCATGCTGATAGCGTGATAAAGCGTATGTATCAATGCCACTAGCCAACCTAAAGTGATTGATGTTGCCATATCAGCCAGATTTTTTTGGCGCAGGTTGCGGTAGAAATTGAGCAAATAGTGTCTTGCGGTAAATGCAGTGGTTAAAAAGGAGAGCGCAGTTAAGCCAATGGTTAACAACAATGATGGTGGGAAAGCGACGGATAAGATAATGATGCTGAGTATCGATGCGAGATTGACTAAAATATTGATCTGATTAACAGGGTTTGTTTTGTCTTTGTGGTTGTTAAGATTATTCTTAAGGGTCTCAAAACCAACATTATCTAGCTTTTCTTTAAATTTTCTAGCGAGAATATGTTTTCGAGATTTAAAGGTGAGCACGGTGCTTTCGATCGTTATAAATAAGCGATGGATGCCTAATCCTTGTGGTTCAGCATCAATGATAATTTCTGCGTCATCAGGTAATAGACGCTGTGTTTTGAGGTTCTCAAGATCGCTAAGGGCGTTGCGAATCGTATTGCCGCAACCTTGGTGGCACATAATACCTGAGACTAGAAAAGAATCTTGGTAAATGGTTTTTTTTGTCATTCAGCAACGCTCCCGCTCTGTGCACGGTCATGCAAACAGTTTATTGTAGGAGGTTAAAGCAATGAGCATTTAATTGCCACAGTAAGCTTGAATTTTTTAACGCTATAGCGTTATTATTCTTAGATCAACGGTTAATTGTTACACAAATATTGCCGGCGTTTTTAACGGCATGCGGTTTACTGACGCTTACGCGGAGTTTATCTATTGGGTATTCATCCTTTATGAATTTCGCGACTTTTTCTGCGACGGTTTCTATTAGAGTAAAGACGTTTGATTCAATAAAGACGGTAACTTGCTTGCATAATTTGTCATAATCAATGGTATTTGCTAATTCATTATTACAGCCAGTGAAATCAGTATGAAGGTCAATATCTAAGAGTAATTGTTGCAAAATACGTTGTTCCCATGCGTGAACGCCGATATGAGTTTTTGCGCTAAGCGCTTTGATTTGGAGCATGTCCATCGGGATTCCTTAAAATAATCGCTGCAAAAAACTCATTATAATAATCAAAAGGTCAAATGAAAGGATAGTGCAAAGAACAGGAGCAAAAAATTCATTTCGTTGACTCGCTACAGGGCTGTTCAAAATTGGCGTTTTTATCTTATTTGAAAGATATAACAACAGCAGCAATCCATAAAAATGGAATGAATGAATACTCAGT
>CAMBDN010000124.1 GCA_945865355.1 Legionella genomosp. 1 | reverse complement strand
ATTTATTTGAGAACATTCGTCACTGTAAAACCCAGAATGATTACGTCAATCTATTGCCTTTTAATATCATCGCAAAATCAAATTAACTTGCTCAGGTGTATTTCCCCGATCGCTTACGTATCAATAGATAAAGATGATGTTACTAAACCAATTCTCTCCTCACTTTATGTCACTCAATAAGGAAAAAAAAGTGGCGCTTTATTTTCAAATGCTCACGCTCATTGCTAAAAATAAAGTAGGTAAGTGTCCGGTAGAGTCGAACCCAGGGCTATTCGATTGAAAACTCAATTCTTTCCAACACTAAAGACTGACAGAAAGGTCGAGAAAGAAAAATTTTTATAACAAAGAAAAAAATGGCTGAGTGAAAATGAAGCTGCATAAGGCGGCGCCATTAGGCCGAACGACCCAACCTACGCTGGCTAAACGGAGCAAGATCATAATCCTTTTATAAATAGTTATTAGACTATTTTTTATGGATTAGTTAACATTAATTCATCAGACATATTATAAAGCTTTCGACCAACTGATTCACCGTGATGATCATAAGGCATTACGGTTACATATCGGATTTCACCCTTGGGAAGTTTAATCTTTACCGATGTGTTCGTTGTTGTAAGTAACCTAACATCGCTAGGAGGTTCACGAAACATCGAGTCATACATTTCAGGTTTCCAGCCTCCATGCCAATATGGTTTAATCTCTTCACTATTGACAAAGTTTTGATACTGCCAACCCCTACTAACCTTTGATATGTAGACTCGATAACCATCAGCCGCCACTGGTGGCTCCCAGCTAAGCTGTATGTAATTTTTTCCCTTGAGAGCGTGAGTAAAAATAGGTCCGCTCGGCTCATATTTTCTCTCAATGTTGGACAATTTCCAAACATTAGTAATTGTTTTATAAATCTCCCAGCCAAAGTATATGCTGGCTGCAGCTTGTTCTATTGTGGCTGTTTTATAATAATAACTAGGTACAAGATCGTTATAAGCCTCTGAGGAAAAGAAATAATATGAGGGATAAACTTGCGCTCCTTCAGTATGAAAAGCAGCAAAATGAGTGGGTATTTTATCGATTAAATAAGGTGTTTGAGATAATTCAAAAACAGAAGGAATATGACCATTATGTCTAATTACCATTCCCCCCCCCGCAAGATCTGATTCAAATAAATGCCAATCCCCTTCATAAAAAATTTCAGCTGTCGTATGAGCAGCCACTTGAACAAGGCGAGTTTGATAGCCTGCGCTTTCAAACAAATCAGCACCTATACGCGCCATAGCCCCACATCTCATTTCACCTAATTCAAGTAAGACAATAGGGTCAAGAACGGCTTGTTTATTCTCATACATAGGCTGCATATAAGGATTATGGTAGGCTGCTTTATGTAAAAACTTTAGTACAGCTAAGTGTTTTTCAGTATCTGATTTAGCATCCGTCGTTAATTTTTCAAAAATAGCTTTAAGAGCTTTACGGCGATCAACTTTTTCAACATGCTTAGAAACTTGCTTCAAGTATGTAAAATCATAGTCAAATGTAGTATCTATTTCAGCCAAAGGTTTATTTAACCTTAAAGGGCTATAGCGTTCATTAAAAAAATCTGTACCTGCTAATTCATATGACTTTGGCTCAAATTTCCTAATATATTCCTCTGTAGTCAGTTGCTCAGAAGCTTTTGAAGAGTTTTGAACAATTACTTCTTCAGTTTTGCTTGGAGCCCGATCACCCGAAAATCCCAAAGAAGTGATTAAATTTAAAGCAATTATTCCAATCCATTTTATATTCATATTAGCCCACTTGCATATAATCTCACTCAAGTTAAAATTATAAATACCTGCGATTAAATTAAACTTTAATCCGAATCGTATTCTATTACTCATAACGAAAGATTGATCAGTAATATCATTCTGTACATAATTTTATGAAAGGTACCAATTAATTTATAGGCACCCACGTAGGCACCCGTTGTGGATTTGCTCCGGCTTATTTAGCCTTATTTTACTCATGATCCTTGCCGTATATGGCGTCCCGGGCAGGATTCGAACCTGCGACCTGCCCCTTAGGAGGGGGCCGCGCTATCCAGCTGCGCCACTGGGACCTTTAATGAGAGTTACTATAGTCGCCAAGTCTACCGTCATCGTTTGCAAATGACAATTGTTGTAACGAATCTATCTTGGTTAGAGAGATTGGTGGTCTCGGCTCATAATTATGCTAGCCTGTATGTATCAGGATCCTAATAGAAGCGCCCGAATTTTGCGGGGCCACAGTTTTTTTTCTACATGCTTGTGTAGTTGGGACCTCCACCGCCTTCGGGTGCATTCCAAATTATATTCTGCCTGGGATCTTTAATATCACACGTTTTGCAATGGATGCAGTTTTGCGCATTGATTTGTAAACGAGGTCCTGCGGTTTCTTCGATTATTTCGTAAACGGCGGCGGGGCAGTATCGTGTTTCAGGTGAAGCGTATTGTTTGTAATTCACATCAATGGCAAGCTGATTGTCTAGTAATTTTAAATGACTGGGTTGTTTTTCTTCATGGAATGTATTTGATAAATATACAGATGACAAACGATCAAATGTCAGAATTCCATCGGGTTTAGGGTAGTCTATTTTTTTGGATCTTTTAGCTGTCTTGAGTGTTGAATAATCATCATGGTTCGACAGTGTCCATGGTGATTTTCCGTAGGAAATATAAGTTTCAAAGGCAGCATTAGCAAGGCCGGGAATCAATCCATATCGAAAGCCAGGGCGAATATTTCTGACTTTATACAACTCATCGGCAATCCAAGATGTCTTTACCTTATCTGTATAGGTCGTTAGCTCAAGCTGACCTTGGTTGTCATTGGAAAGGGCGGTCATACATGCCTCAGCAGCAAACATCCCAGACTGCATTGCAGTATGAATGCCTTTGATTTTTGGAACATTAAGGAAGCCCGCTGCATCACCAATAAGCATACCTCCAGGGAATGTTAATTTAGGTAAAGATTGCCAGCCACCTTCATTAAGCGCACGTGCACCATAGGCGATTCTTTCGCCACCGGTTAACAACCCACGAACCAATGGGTGTGTTTTAAAGCGCTGTAATTCAGCAAAAGGATTAAGCCAAGTATTTTGATAATCAAGGCCAACGACAAATCCAATAGCTACACGGTGCTTTGTTAAATGATAAATAAAAGATCCACCATAAGTGGCATGATCGAGTGGCCATCCCACCGTATGAATGACGACGCCTTGTTGATGTTGTTCAGGTAGGATTTGCCAAATTTCCTTGATACCTAGCCCATAGGTTTGTGGCTGCACATTATTGCGAAGCTGATAATGGTTCATTAAGCTTTGGCTCAGTTGACCACGGCATCCTTCAGCAAAGAGTGTTTGCTTTGCATGTAAATGCATCCCGGGTTGGTAGTTTTGAGTTTTCTTTCCTTCTTTATCAATACCCACATCACCAGTAGCTACCCCAATCAACTCATCATTATTATTGTACAGCAATTCTGTGGCAGCAAAGCCTGGGTAAATTTCGCAGCCTAACGCTTCAGCTTGGGTTGCTAGAAATTGACATAACTCACCTAAGCTTAATATATAGTTACCTTCATTACGCATGGGCTTCGGTGTGGGTAAGCGATAGGCTTGATTGTTGGTTAAATAGTAGAACTTATCTTGCATTACTGGCGTGTCTAGTGGCGCATCGCGCCAACTATCTGGGAGTAATTCTTGTAGACTACGAGGTTCAAGGACCGCTCCTGACAAAATATGTGCACCAACTTGCGCGCCTTTTTCAAGGATGCAAACTTGTATTGTTTTATTTTGTTGGATAGCTAATTGCTTAAGCTTGATAGCAGCAGATAATCCAGCAGGACCTGCTCCAACAATAACCACATCATATTCCATTACTTCCTGTTTCACACACTACCTCCAAATGATGGTTGCCTAAGATATTGCTGTGTTTGGCAATGACTATAAAATAGTCGCCTTTATGTTTGATAAGATCGACAGGTATAGCCCATGAACGTTTCTCATGATAAAATAAAATGCGTTTAGCCTTTTTTATATCCAAATAGAAGGATGATGTACATGCCCTCAACAGCTCGATCCAAACCAGTTCATGTTACTTTACTTGGAGATTCAACAATCGACAACCGTATTTGGGTTGATGGACTCTATAAAAACAGACTTTTTACTCGATTGGGGATAGGGCACAGCACTTCAGCACAGCGTATTCACAGATACAATCATGGTTTGATTAAACCAGAATTATCGGTAGTAGAAAATCTACATGTTAAATTACCTTCGCAGTATCAAATTCATGACGGGACTAAAGATGGATTTACATCAAGCAATGTTCTATCGGGTGGTAATCGATCTAAAGTTTTTGGCCCAAATACATTTTCGATGTTCCCCGATCAATTTTTTGCGCCATTGGATGAGCACGAGGCAGATATTCGACGATCTGATCATATTGTATTAAGTGTCGGTGGCAATGATATTCGAGAATTTTTGCAGGCAACATTAAGTCAACGAGGTGAATATCGACAAGTCTATATCAAACGTGCATTTCCTGAGGTTTTAAGTCACTTAAAAGATAATTATCTAGCAATTATACGTCAAATTCGTGCGCTGAACCCCAATGGACGGATTGTTATGATGACACAATATTATCCTTCCGCCGAGCAAAATAATTATCATATTTATCAATTCATGAAGGAAGTGGGCAAAGCACTTAAGATCGGTGGAAATCCACCAGACCCTATGAATGTGATTCAACATTTAATCGCTGAGATCTTCCGTGGAGTTATCAGTGAGCTGGATGTTAATAATGTGGTTATTGCCGATGTGACGTCTTCACTCAATCCATTCGATAGTAAAAATCATACCTCCCAAATTGAGCCCAGTGGACAAGGCGGAGAAAAAATTGCCAAAATGTTACATCATTTAGTCACAAGCCCCGTTAAAGCGGGACAAGTCTACAGGTTTACCCCAGCATTTTTTGATGATCAATCGGCTGATTCGTCAGTTATCAGCGAAGCTATCTCTATACAATGGAATCCATTGCACCCACGTGTTATTCAAGAAGCTGAACAGGCATACCATCTCACGAATAGTGATCCAGCGCCTACCAATTATTCGTTTATCTTAATGGCCCTCGCGGGGCTAGCTGTTACAGCGGTCGTGATTACGTTATTATGGATATTTGTACCAACAATTGGAGCGATTGTTGGTACTACAGCGGTATGTACAGTCGCAGGTTATGGCGCTTCTCGGATGTTTGCTCCTGCACTGATTGAAGCTCAACAGCCGATGGAGCCGCGAGCTATCTGCACAGTCTGATTATTTGAATACTCATCGCTGACATAGTATTTAAACGTTTTAGAGGAAACATTCATTGATGTTGACTAGGCTGAAACTGCTTCAATTTTATTGTTTTCCCCTTGTTTTAATTACCTCAATTCTACTCGGTGGGCTTCTTGGTTATTTCTTTGGACCCGAAGCACAACGTTTAAAACCACTGGGGGATATTTTTCTTAATTTGATTTTTACGACCATCGTACCATTAATTTTTTTCAGTGTTTCCTCAGCTATCTCACGAATAGGCTCGTTAAAAAAGCTGGGTAAAATTTTCTTTTATATGACGCTTGTCTTTCTATTTACTGGAATCATCGCAGCTATTTTTGCCATTTTTATTGTCATCATTTTTCCATTAGGGCAGGGGGTACATCTACCCTTGGTTATGTCAGAGAAGATAGCTTCTGTAACTATTTCAACTCAGCTTGTCGGTATTTTCACGGTTCCTTATTTTTATAAATTACTTTCGCATGAACACATGTTAGCGTTAATTGTTTTTTCTATTCTTGTTGGGATTGCAGCATCAACGGCCAGTGAAAAGGGGGAGGCATTCTCAACGCTGCTACAATCAGGGGAAGCGATTTTTATGCGCGTCTTTTCACTGATTATGTACTATGCTCCCATCGGATTTTTCTCATATTTTGCCGTATTAGTTAGTGATCTTGGTCCTAAGATCATGGAAAGCTATATACGCATTGCTCTGATTTACTATGTTTTTTCAATCTTTTATTTCATTTGTTTATCGACCTGTTATGCCTATCTGGCGGGCAAGATACAAGGTGTTAAATTATTTTGGAAAAATGTATTTTTACCAATGGTTACCTCCATTGCAACCTGTAGTAGTGCTGCGAGTATTCCAGCCAATTTGGTCGCAACAAAAAAAATGCAAGTTCCTGCTGAAATTTATGAAACAGTAATTCCTCTGGGTACGCTTATCCATAAGGATGGCTCAGTTATTGGTGGTGTGGTTAAAATTGCCTTTCTTTTTGGCATTTTTCATTTAGAGTTTTCGGGTTTTAATGTTCTGCTCACCGTCCTTGCTGTTTCCTTACTGGTTGGAACGGTGATGGGTGCGATACCCAGTGGTGGCATGCTTGGTGAGTTACTCATTCTGTCAATTTATGGTTTTCCACCTTCCGCATTAATTGCAATTGTCGCAATCAGTATTATTATCGATCCACTTGCGACCATGCTTAATGTTACCGGTAATAGCGTTAGTTGCATGATGATTACACGTTTAGTTGAAGGGAAAGCGTGGATAACACGAGACGTTTTATCTAATAGTGACTAGAATACGATTCTTTTTGAGAGACGACCCATGAGAAATACAATATTAGGATGTAGAATCATTAGTTTTTTGATGCTTTTGACCCTCATCCTTCACTGGAAATTGGCTGTGGTCCTGTTTCAACTCGTTTCACAACCCCAGGATACCTTTAACCATTTGAAAGATGCGTTGTTATACTTTATTTTCACCCAAGCATTATTTGTAATATTTAATTTGGTCGCTGCAATTGGATTGTTTTCAGTGAAACAGTGGGGCTTTATTGTTGGTTATTTGGCGATTATTTTTTCAACGCTAGTTGGCGCTAGTTACATTCCTATGATTAGCAGTATATTTAATAAATTTTCTTTACTCCAACCATCGATCATTCCTATGCTAATTGTAAATACAATTATCTTATTTCATTTAATCTCTTTGAATATTTCTTACCGTAAGAATAGAGAGTGATTATCATGAAACGCAATACACCGTAGGTAACTCACCCCACTGCGTTGTATAGTTTGGTGATACGAGCTGCCGTTTCATAGACCAAGGTTTGCTGCTTCCCTCGGCTGCGAGATATAGCGTATGTCGTCCAAATTTATGATTGACAGCGTCAAAAATAGACATGATCTGTTCGGTCTTCGCAACCGTTTCATCGCTGGGTTGATCGAATAAATCCATTTGTCGGTGCTGTTTGTCTATTAAGTTGTAAGCGCTCAATAAACCCCATCTATTCAATCAAAGGATAATTCCAGATACTTGCTGTAGTTGATTAACGCAGAGGTATTTAAATGAAAGCATCAGAAAAAACACAGGGGCAAGGCTTATGGAAAGAGCATTCTGAAGCCTGGAAGG